>CAJWMT010000028.1:0-26468 GCA_913044275.1 uncultured Cellvibrionales bacterium | reverse complement strand
CTGCACCCCCATGGCCGCAGGAAGTCCAAAGCCCATTGTTCCCAACCCACCCGAATTGATCCACTGTCTAGGCTTGTCAAACAGGTAATACTGTGCAGCAAACATTTGGTGCTGGCCAACATCCGACGTAACATAAGCCTTACCTTCAGTCACCTCATAAAGCACCTTTATGACATCTTGAGGTTTAATGACACCCCCGTGGCTTGGCTCATATCTAGCTTTAGTGTAAATTCCATGATCATGCCGCCATTGATTTATTTTTAACCACCAGTCCTCCAAGGCCTCCTCTTTTCCATCGCATTTTGCATCCTTGATCATGCCGATCATCTCTGCAAGCACTGCGGTGCAAGTTCCTACTATCGGGATGTCAGACTTTACATTCTTGGAAATAGAGGTTGGATCTACATCAATTTGAATGATTCTGGCCGAAGGGCAAAACTTGTCAAGATCATTAGTAACGCGGTCATCAAATCGAGCACCCACCGCAAAAATCACATCGGCCTCATGCATGGCCATGTTAGCCTCATAAGTACCGTGCATTCCTAGCATTCCCAGAAATTGAGGATCACTACCCGGGAACGCCCCAAGGCCCATAAGAGTGTTTGTCACGGGAAAGTTCAAATGTCTAGCCAAGTCAATCAAAAGATCGGACGCATTATCGATAATGACTCCGCCGCCTGCATATATCACCGGTTTTTCCGCTTGTAACAGAGTTTTTACCGCTCGCTTTATCTGTCCTTTGTGACCTCGCTGAGAAGGCTGATAAGAACGAAAAGAGACTGTTTTAGGCCAGATATAAGGCACACTGAAGCTTGGGTCTGTGATGTCTTTTGGAATGTCCACCACAACTGGCCCTGGTCTTCCAGTTTTAGCTATGTAATAGGCCCTAGCTATTGTCTCGGCAATGTCTTCAGTGCGGGCCACCATAAAGCTGTGTTTTACAATAGGTCGAGACACACCCACCATATCAGTCTCTTGAAAAGCATCTTGACCTATTTTAGATGACGGCACTTGTCCGGAAATAACAACTATTGGGATGGAATCCATATAAGCCGTGGCAATGCCCGTGATTGCATTCGTAGCTCCAGGACCAGATGTCACCAGGGCTGTTCCCACCTCTCCGGTGGCACGTGAGTATCCATCAGCAGCATGAACCGCAGCCTGTTCGTGACGCACCAAGAGATGATGCACATCCTCTTGGCGAAAAATCGCATCATATATATGTAAAGCCGCTCCACCCGGATATCCCCATACATACCGTATACCCGCGTCTTTCAGGGCTCTTACAACTATGTCTCCACCAGACAAAAATTCCAAAACTTTTCCTCATTTTACGGCAACACCATTACCGGCGAACATTACCACCTATAGCGAATCATATGAAAAGAACAACGCTAGATCTATGAAAGGTCCTACCGGTAAGTAGTTTAAATAACCGCTCCAGACTCCAAGGGTTATAGAGTCTCCCAAATGACATCCGGCAGGAATGGATGCAACCAAACCGGACACTCAAACACCAATTATTGTAAGAATAATCGTTGGGAGTAATTTATCAGTTTGAAATTTTTAGTCAATGAATTATTCAGTATTAGGTATGACGATTATTTTCTTACAGGGACAATGCGTATTAGTTAGTCAGTACTTAAATAGAAACACTTTTGAAAAACAGCGGCATGCAAATCTTTCTCATCTTTCCCTCGTAACAATTACATTATCAATGATTCGAGCAGCATCAGTAAAAATGGCCCCCAGTACCACAAGTTCCGAGTCATCCTGGGCGGCTTTTTCCAAACTCTTGCTATTGCATATAGCCACATAATCCACCCGAAAGCCTGCCCCCTCGATCTTGCCGATCGCATCTTGCTCTAGCTGAGTATATTCTGTAGCGCCAGAAATAATTTTTGCAGCGATTCCATCTAGACTCCTTTTTAAAACGATTACACTGGGGCGTTCTTCCTCAGTAATGAACACGTTTCTAGAGCTCATAGCCAAGCCATCGGGTTCTCTATATATCGGGGCAGGAATAATTTTTACCGGAAGACATAGATCTTCCACCATACGTTTAATGACCGCCAACTGCTGGTAGTCTTTAAGTCCGAAGATACCCTCGTCAGGTTGGATAATATTAAAGAGTTTGCTGACCACCGTCGTTACACCTTCAAAATGCCCCGGCCGGGTAGCTCCACAAAGAGTATCAGTCATAACCGGGCAAATTACTCTACTTTGAGTATCTAAACCATTTGGATACATCTCTAGATCATCAGGGCAAAACAAATAATCACACCCGCTCTCGCGCAATTTTTCGCAATCTGCCGAGAATGTTCGAGGATATCGATCCCAATCTTCATTGAGACCGAATTGCAGCTCATTCACGAAAATTGAGCATACCACGACATGGTTGGTTTTTTTGGCAAGATTGATCAGTTCCAAGTGGCCATCATGAAGATTCCCCATGGTGGGCACCAAACCAATCTTTAAACCCGCTTCTCTGCTATGCAAGAGCTCTTTGCGCATACCCTGAATTGTGTGATATGTCTGCATCCTGTCCTTACCAGATTTAACTTACTCAGTGACTAGTAAAGTTTTCGTCCGCTAAATTTTCAAAACGGGTATATTTGTCGAGCCATGCAAGGTGGCAGGTACCGATGGGACCATTTCGCTGCTTGCCAATAATTATCTCCGCTCGCCCTTTGTCAGGACTATCCTCGTCATAAACTTCGTCTCGATAAATAAATACAATCACATCGGCATCTTGTTCAATAGCACCAGAATCACGAAGGTCTGCATTCACTGGCCTTTTATTTGGTCTCTGCTCAACATTCCGACTGAGCTGAGATAGTGCGAGGACAGGACACTCATTCTCTCGCGCAATCTTTTTTAACTCTCGCGATATCTGTGAGATTTCTTGCACACGCCCTTCGCTGGGATTACTGCCACTCATCAATTGTAGATAATCCACCATAACCATTCTTGGTTTAGCTTTAGTCTTTATTTCCTCAAGGTCTGCTGATTCGGCATCACCATGCTCCAAATTCCATTTTTCTAACAAATATTGCTCTCGCTCTCTTATGAACTCTTTAACACGATTACGCATTTCAAACGGAGTTATACCTGCAGTATCATCTATAAATAACGGACAACCCTTCAGTTTTTTTGCTGCTCTGTTGAGCCGCGGCCAGTCATCAGCAGTTAGCTTGCCAGTTCTGAGACGATGCTGATCAATTTTACCAATGGAGGAAAGAAGGCGAATTATCAGCTGGTTTGCAGGCATCTCCAATGAAAATACTAAAACTGAACCAAGATGATTAGTGACCGCATGTTCAACCATATTCATCGCAAAGGCTGTTTTACCCATCGAAGGACGGCCTGCGACAACTACCAAGTCAGATTCCTGCCATCCAGAAGTCATATTGTCAAGATTAGCAAATCCAGTGCTTAACCCAGTTATATTCGATTTGCTCTTTGCGAGCTTGTCGAGACGATCAATCGCCTCTTGCAACAATAAATTTACTTCTTTAAAACCGCCTTTTTTTGGACGGCTTTCATTAATTTGCTGCAAACGGCGCTCTGCTTGAGAAAGCAGCTCCGAGCTACCCCCTCCGGGAGGATGATACCCTTTCCGAACTATTTCACTGGCTGCAAGTATTAATTGACGTATAATGGATCTTTCGAGAACTATCTGCGTGTACGCATGAATATTAGCCGAACTTGGTGTATTTTGTGCAAGATCAACTAAATATTGTGAACCGCCCACAGCATTTAGTTTATTTTTACTCTCCAGACTCTCAGATAACGTTATCGGATCAAAGGGCTGCTCATCAGCCGCCAAATCTTGCATTGCGGCAAAAATTAGCTGATGGTCCTCGTTATAGAAGTCAGAATCCGATATCGATTGCACAATAGCATCAAATGCATCATTTTTAAGCATCAGTCCGCCTAAAACTGCTTGCTCGGCTTCTATTGAGTGCGGCAGGACCTGATTAGATGTTGGTTCATCAAATGGCGTTTGGTTCATGGAGCCCTCTCTATCCTAATTAAACGCCTTTGGTGAGTGACCGTTGCAGATTTAAGGCATAGATTTTTCTTAGGCTTGAAACGCTTTTATTGCGGCTCAATTACTAACGAAATGGATTGTACTATATCGGAATGAACTTTTATGTCTACTTCGAAACTACCGAGAGACCGAAAACTGCCTTCTGGTAAGTTAATCTCACTGCGGGTTACTTCACCACCCGCTCCAATAATCGCTTGCTCTATCTCCTTTGGTCCGATAGAACCGAATAACTTGCCTTCTTCGCCGGCAATTGCTTTTATTTTAACAGTTCCAATTTCCGCTAGCTTTGATGCGCGGATTTGCGCCGAATCCAACCGCTCTCGAGCATTGGCCTCAAGTTCAGCTCGACGCGATTCAAAAACTTCTTTGTTTTTGTCTGTTGCAAATACAGCTTTACCTTGAGGAATCAGATAATTGCGTCCATAGCCAGCTTTTACTTTAACCTCATCTCCAATATCGCCCAACTTACCAAATTTTTCCAGCAGAATTACTTGCATAACCTTCAGCTCCTATTACTGATGTTCAATGTTTCACCCTAGACAGTTTAGTTCGCAGATTCCATTGACTGTCAATAAATCCGAGACAAACCAAAATTAAAGCGAAAGCTGGACTAAAAAGTAATAAACCTATGTACATAAAAAATAAAAAGGTCGCACTAAGTTTTAATGCCGAGGCTATATGATGAGCCAAGGCTATACCTGCAACCAACAGTGGCACAGTAGCCAGTTGAAACCATAGCGTATGCTCTCTATAGAAAAAAAATCCGAAGATGGCTACCAATATTGTGGCCAAACCTATGCGCGCATCAAGTCTCAAACTATGGAACTCTTTCACAAAACCACCAGGATTAAAGACTAACCCCTGCCACCATCGCGACACTATCAAGCTCACCACTGCCGTCAAAACTAATCCCCATGCCAAAAGGCTTAATACAAATAACTTCTGTTTGATCATATCATTCGCTATTTCAGCGTTAAGACCGCCCGATAGGAGTGAAATAACCATGGGGGTTAGTTGTTCTATACCTTCAGGCATAATGATATCGAGGCTTAGGGTTGCGACGACACTCGACACAACCACAGCTATAAGACTCCATTGCCATGACATAGTAATACGGAGGATTTGCGCAACCAAGACGGCTATAAGCATGGAAAAGCTCGACACCAACGTAAGCAAACGATTCGCGCGGTATGCGTCCAGATCGCTCACAAACCATCCCAAAAGGATCGGGAGTAATGCCCATAAAGCAACAACACAACCCTCCAGAAAACCTTTCTTAAGAGTTACCAAGCCGATGGTAGAGGGACTCAAAAAAGGAAGAAAGTAACCTGCAAGCGCCACCCCACAGGCATGAGCTCTGCCACGCATTATAAATTCGACAAGCGAGTGCAACTTTCTGTACCGATGCTATTTATGACTATCGGTGAAGGGAAGAAGTGCTAGATACCTTGCTCGCTTAACGGCTTCCGACAACTGCCTTTGATAACGCGCCTTAGTCCCAGTAATCCGGCTAGGCACGATCTTACCTGTTTCCGATATGTAACCTTTGAGAGTTTCTAAGTCTTTATAATCAATTTCAGTAACACCCTCGGCAGTAAACCGACAAAATTTTCTCCTGCGCACAAATTTAGCCATCACTCTTCTCCCGAATCTTTATCAAGCTCATCTTGCACCACCGCCTCGCTTTCAGCATTTTCACTGGTGTCCGAAACCTCAGAATCAGTTATGGTTGATCCATCTTCTTTCGAGGCGTCATGCTTGTCGGAATCTGAATTGGTATTTGTTGAGACTCTAGTTTCTTTCGCCTGACGCTCAGCCTTGTCAGAATTCTCTTGACTCATTATGGGTGATTCCATGGTTATTGCTTCAGACCGACGAATCACCATGCTACGAATGATTGCATCGTTGTATCTGAATGTTGAATTCAATTCGTCTAAAACATCCTGATTGCACTCTATATTCATGAGAATGTAATGAGCCTTGTGGATTTTGTGTATAGGGTAAGCGAGCTGACGGCGGCCCCAATCTTCAAGTCTATGGATGTGCCCTTTTCCCAATTCAATAGTCGAAGTATAGCGCTCCAACATTCCCGAGACCTGTTCACTCTGATCAGGATGAACTAAAAAAACTATTTCGTAGTGTCGCATATTTTCTCCTTCTGGGTTAACAAGTTTCCCAACCAGCTTTCGTGAGCTTTAGCGGTGAAACAAGGAGGATCATGGGCAACTGCCCATGCTGTCGAGAGCCTAATATTGTAGTGGCTTCAAAGGCTTGTTGCAAGAAATGAAAGGACTATTGATTCAAACTGTTGTTAGGTAATAGTTAAACAGAAGCACCATGCCATTTCATCTCCCGTCACTAGGTCAACCGCTTCTGGAGCCGCTGACGTAGCGCTTCAAAAAGTAAAACACCTGCGGCGACCGACACATTTAAGCTATTTAATTCACCCACCATGGGTATCTTACCAACATAATCGCATTTATCTCGAGTAGATTTTTTAATTCCCTTTGCCTCAGAGCCAAGCACCAACATTGAAGGACCACAAAAATCGCATTCATATATCGAATTTTGCGTATCTAATGACGCGCCAAAAACCCACACCCCAAGTTCCTGCATGCATAATATTGTGCGAGAAATATTAGTTACCATCACCAAAGGAACTAAATCAGCGGCTCCACTAGCTACTTTTTCAACGCTTGGTGTCATGCCAACTGATTTATTTTTCGGCACAATTACGGCATCTACTCCCGCACATTCTGCCGAACGCAGACAGGCGCCCAGATTTCTGGGATCGGTAACACCATCTAACATTAAAAAAAAGCCATTTTCTCTGACATTTTTAATCAATGATATCAAAAATTTCTCATCGAAAACTTCGGCATCTCGGCACCTTATCGCTATACCTTGATGAGATTTACCGAATCTTTTCTCCATTTGTTGTTGATGCGACCGATGAATGATTATCCCATGTTTGTCGGCGAGAGCTTCAATCTCTCCGAACCGATCGTTTGCCCGACTTATTTTTAAATGCAATTCTTTTACTCTTTCCGGGCTTTTTCTGAGTATGTTACGCACCGAATGAAACCCGCTGACCCAGCCCATGCTGTCATCCTTCAAATCAATAGTTATCCAAAATTCGAGCGAAGCTTATTAAACTATATCCGCCTAAAAACTTGGCTCAATTACTTTGATAAAGCAAATATACCTTATATACTCAGAATTCGATAAGTGTAATTACTTCCGTATATATGGGAAATCAGACCTTGCCAGAATCTGCCGGATTGTCTCGTCGATTGGCGAGTCTAATCTACGATTTTTTTCTCCTTTTTGCGATCACGATCGGTTATGGGATGTTACTTCTGACGGCGAAAATTCTAGTGCTTGGTTTAGATGCCGCAACCGGCCACTCCCCGAGAGCTATAGAGCAATGGTCAAGCATGTTCGGCCTCTACGCATTGCTCTCAAGTTACTTCATCGTAAGTTGGAGAAAAAAAGGCCAAACTTTAGGTATGAAATCATGGCAAATAAAACTCGAGACTAACGACGGAGACACACCGACTTCAAATCAATGCCTATCTCGCTGCATATTGGCACCTTTATCATTGGCGATTGGCGGTGTGGGTTTTTTTTGGTGTTTATTGCCACCCAGTTACTCATGCCTCCACGATTTAATGACGTCTACAAGAGTGGTCAAGATTCCTAAACATAGCTATTCTTAATTCCTCCTTAAAAGCTATGAGTTTAAGGTCTATGTCAAATAAGACATGTAAGTAATGTGTTGTCAGATGCAGGAATTACAATTATGAAAGAAAATGAATTTGTAATGGCCATTGATCAGGGCACTACCTCCTCTAGAACCATACTATTCGATCATAAATATTCAATAAAGTCGATGTCTCAAATCGAACTAACCCAGTATTTTCCTAATCCAGGATGGGTAGAGCACTCGCCTGAGGAGATCTGGAAAAGCACTATTCAAACAGCAAAAAAGGCGATGAGAATCCATGACATAGCGGCCAATCAAGTGACCAGTTTAGGAATTTCAAATCAGCGCGAGACAACAATTCTTTGGAACAAGAATACAGGCAAACCAATTTACAATGCGATAGTTTGGCAAGATCGTCGCACATCCGATTATTGTAATACCCTAAAAACTCAGGGCCTTGAAAAAATCATCACTGAAAAGACAGGATTACTATTGGATCCTTATTTTTCAGCGTCAAAAATAGCTTGGATTTTAGAAAATGTGGATGGTGCCTTTGCTGCAGCCAAAAATGGTCAGCTTGCATTTGGAAATGTAGACAGCTGGCTCATTTGGAATTTGACCTCAGGCAAAAACCATCTAACCGATATTACAAATGCTTCACGGACAATGCTTTTTAACATTAACCAGCAAGATTGGGATTATGAACTTCTCGATATCTTTGGCATTCCCTATTCTGTTCTTCCTGAGGTTAAAGATTGCGGTTATGAGTTTGGAACTACTGATACATCTTTATTTTCAAGTCCAATCACTATTAGCGGGGTCGCCGGTGATCAACAGGCAGCTGCTCTAGGTCAGGCCTGCTTCACTCCCGGAATGCTAAAAGCGACTTATGGTACCGGTTGCTTCGCTATTCTTAACACTGGCTCTGAGATAGCGCGTTCTACTCAGAGATTACTAACCACGGTAGCATACCGGCTCAACGGAAAGACAAGCTATGCTTTGGAGGGCTCTATTTTTTGTGCGGGCGCCTCACTAAAATGGTTCCAAGAAAAACTTCAATTGATAAAATGTCCCGAAGATGCCGGAACTTTAGCTAGCTATTCAGATTTAACCCAAGAAGTGTATATGATTCCAGCTTTCACTGGTCTGGGTGCCCCTTGGTGGGATCCCGAAGCTCGCGCAGCATTTATGGGTATGACACTCGCCACGGGCCCGCAAGAACTGGCTCGAGCAATATTAGAATCCGTTTGCTATCAGACCCATGACTTGCTTCTGGCTATGAAGTCGGATTGGCAAAACAATTCAGAAACCATTTTAAGAGTTGATGGCGGCATGGCAGCCAGCGATTGGACCATGCAGTGTCTTTCCGATATCTTGCAATCTCAGATTGACCGGCCCGAAATAATAGAAACATCTGCATTAGGCGCCGCTTGGCTAGCCGCGTCTACAGTTGGCGTCTGGCCAGAGCAAGAGGATTTTCAACGAAACTGGCTTTGCCAAAGAAAGTTCTCCCCTAAAATGCCTGTTGAGCGACGAGACACCAAAGTGGCTGGTTGGAGTGATGCAGTTGCCCGAGTTTTGTCCAATGAAGAAGAGGCCAATTAACGTTCTCGACGGAGCAAATACAAACCTGCCGCTATGCACATCAGGGCAGGAGTCATAACGGCGAAAAGTGGTGAGAAACCTATCACTATGCTTGTCGGCCCTATCATATCTTGAAAAATGTTAAACACCACACCAACCAGGACGCCAACAAAAATTTTCGACCCCATCGCAGAATTTCGCAATGGCCCAAACACAAATGATATTCCCAGCATCACTAACCCGAGTATTACCAGTGGCTGAATGAGTTTTTTCCAGAATGCCAATTCATAGACAGAGGCTCTTGCGCCTTGCTGTTTGAGAAAATCTATGTAGTAAAATAAAGTTGACATGGATAGTCGATCTGCTGAGAGGGCATTCACCAGCAATAACTGTGGACTTAATTCTGATAGCCAAATGCGAGTCAGTTTTTTGTCAACTTCCGTGTGATCGGCGTGAAAACGAGTAATTGAAACGTTCTCCTCAACCCAATACCCTTCCGCACTGTTATAGGTAGCTCTGGAAGCAAAACTTGCTTCCGAGATTCTCTTATCATCCGAAAAGTTATACCGAGCAACACCAAATAGAACACCCCCTGGAAAAACTGCATTAAAATGCATGAACTGCGCGCCTTCTCTTATCCATAGTCCAGAGGCAGAGTCCAATGTTGATTCTCCTTTGCGAAGGTACTGTCTCTGACCATTCGCAAGTTGGTCTAAGTATGGAGCAATATATTCGCCAAGAAAAATCCCGACCAATATGAAAACTAACACAGGTCGAAAAACAAAAATTACTATTCGAAATACAGAAATTCCTGCCGCCCTCAAAACTATTAACTCGCTGTTATTGGCTAGTTGCCCTAGGCCAAATAAGCAGCCAATTAAGGTAGCGACTGGAATGTACTCGTGCACTCGAGATGGGATTGTGATGGACACATAAATAAGTACTTCAGAAAAATTGTAATTGTTGCGAATTGCATCAGTCTCATCTATAACTGCCGTGACGGCATCTAATCCCACTATGACAAGCAAAGCTATTGAAATTGAATTAAATACTTCTCTACTGATATATCCAGATATGAGCCGCATCACGAGTGCTCTGATCTAAGGATCGGACCGATCTTTAAAAGTGGGTGATTATGCTTTCGAATCATCAATAAAATACCGATTAGGATAAACGCCAAATGCAGTGGCATCAAAGTGACAAAAGCTGGGACTTCTCCTGACTCGATAGCTCCTTTCAAGGCATTCAATCCTAACACATAGGTAAAATAAATAATTATCCCAGGTAGCAACTTAGAATAACCTCCTTGTCGAGGTTTTGATCGGCTGAGTGGCCAAGCCAAAAAAGCCACCACCAATGTCATGATTGGCAATGACAAACGCCATTGAAGGGCGGCCTGAGACTTTGGATCCGTTGATCCGACTAAGCGCGTTGTTGGCATGGCTTCGACATCAGAGTCTTCAATAAAACTCTCATTATCGGCTAATCGGATTCCGTACTCCTGGAAATCGGTTATCTGATAGTTATAATTTCCGGGCACTCCATCGACTCTAAAACCATCTGTTAACAATAGATATTGCTCTGACGTGTTATCTGCCGCTTGTTGTAACCCCTCATCCGCAATAACCATTACTACCCGCGAAAGTGATCTCTCTTCAGATTCGTCTGTCATGACTAGAAAAACATTTTTCAATGTATTTTTGTCTGATAGTTCATCTGCATAAATGACGCCTTTGTCTTCCCTCAGAGGATAGAACCTCTTAGCAGCGACATTATCAATCTCACTTCTATTTTTCTGGGCAAGGACAATTACATCGTATTTCGCCATCCCAGAGGGTGAAATGAAAAGACTTAAAGATCCCACTAATACCGCCAGTATGCTTGCAATGCATAGCACATATAAAAAAAGTTTTTTTTCAGAAAAGCCACAAGCATAAAGCACAGTAATCTCATTTTCGCCGTTCATCCGACTCAAGGTGAGTAGCAGACCTAGAAAAAAAGCCAAAGGAAGAACCAATTCCAAAAAAGCCGGTATGCGGTAGCCTAACATGGCTATCATAATGCTCGGGTCCATCGCACTTGCGGCAACTTCAGCCAAGTATTTTACTAATCTCCCGCTTACTAGTATGAGCAACAACACAGTACAAACCGCAAAGGTTGTAAAAAGAATTTCTCGAAGGAAATAACGGAAAATAATCAAATTTCCATCTCCAATAAAACTTGGGTGAAAGTGAACAAACTGGTATCTTTATACCATGGTTTTCTAACATCTCAAAAAGGATATATCTATGGACTTTAAAGCTACCTCAGCAAATCCGCTTAAGCTAAAAGCTGATTGCGTGATAGTTCTTACTGACGGGAAATTTTCTTCAGATAATTTACGAACTCATGAAGCACTATATAGAGAACTCCAGCTATTGATGAAAGCAATAAAATTCGATGGGAAAAATGGATCTATTCAAAAAGTTCACACGCCCACAATGGCATTCAAACAAATCATCTTAGTTGGTGTGGATGGTGCAACTACGGTTCAAGAGAGGCTTGGATATATAGAAGCGGCGGCCAATCAAGCGGTCAAAACTAATTCGAAAAAAGCATTATGGATTGAAATGTTTGAACCGGAGGATGCAGCTTGGCAAAGCTCCGTTGTTGCCAGAACTATAGTTCAATCAAGTTATAAGTACCCAAAAAACAAAAAAGTGAAGTTATCTCCACTCAAAACCATCCTTTACTGGACACCACGAAAAAGCCAATTGCAAACAATAAATTCAGCACTAGAGTTCGGTTCATCAGTAGGAAAAGGAATGAATTGCTCCAAAGCACTTGGAAACCTCCCGGCCAATATATGTACTCCGACTTACCTAGCTCAAACAGCTCGCAAGATGGAAAAAGCAAGTTCTAAGCTCTCGAGCAAAATTCTCAGTGAAAATGAAATGAAGAAGTTGGGCATGGGAGCATTACTTTCGGTAACTGCCGGCACTGAGGAACCCGCCAAATTCATTGTCATGGATTACCGAGGAACCGATTTGCCAGAACCGCCCATAGTGCTTATTGGCAAAGCAGTTACCTTCGACTCCGGAGGAATAAGCATTAAACCCTCAGGTGGCATGGATGAAATGAAATTCGATATGTGTGGTGGCGCTGCAATCTTTGGTGTTATGGAAGCGCTCATCTCCAGTGAATTAGCAATTAATGTTGTGGGCTTAGTTCCTGCAGTAGAAAATATGCCCAGTGGCACAGCCACAAAACCGGGAGACGTTGTGACTAGTATGTCTGGTCAAACTATTGAAGTACTCAATACCGATGCCGAAGGCAGGCTCATTTTATGTGATGCAATAACATTCGCCGAACGATTCAGACCTCAAACGGTTATTGATGTCGCTACGCTTACAGGAGCATGCGTTATGGCTTTGGGAAAACATGCATCAGGACTGATGTCAAATGACGAAACTCTCGGTGAGAAAATAAAAGCGTCCGGCGCACGAACGGGCGATAGAGTGTGGCTGCTCCCTCTATGGGAGGACTATGATAGGCAACTGAAGAGCAACTTTGCAGACATGGCCAACATTGGGGGGCGAGAGGCTGGAGCAATAACGGCGGGATGTTTCTTAGCTCGTTTTGCAAAGAAATTGCGCTGGGCACACATCGATATAGCTGGCACCGCTTGGGTTTCTGGCAAACAAAAGGGTGCCACGGGTCGTCCGGTTCCACTGTTAATGGATTACTTGCTGAACTGCAAAGTTTAATGTTTACAGGCCTACCTCTTCGATAAATGACTAAGGTCACGTTTTACAAGATAAATAATGACTCCATTCCGCTCGGGTTGGTTTGTGAATTAGTTCAAAAGGCCTATTGCTCAAGCCATCAGGTTCTTTGTCAAGTCCCAAGTCAGCAAGTCGCTGATTCCTTGGATAGTCTTCTGTGGACACATAACCCTGCCTCTTTTATTCCCCATGGAGTCGGCTCAAAAAACATACCTGTAGCCGTTAGCATTGACCCGTTCCCTGGAGATCATTATCAACTTTTGATTAACCTTTGCCACGAAATACCCGAGTGGTTTAGTCGATTTGAGCGAATCATTGAAATTGTGAACTCTGATAAAAGTTATCAAGACTCCAAGCGAGAAAATTTCCAATTTTATAAGGATCGAGGTTATCCGCTTGAGTACTATGATCTAACGAATCGGACTGCCCACAACAAATCGTAACCCTATGAAGATGTCTGGAACTTACCACATCGTTAGAGTGCATCAAAAAATCAGGCGTTAAAGAAAAAAGAAATATTAAATATCGAGGTGTCCTCTATTTAGAGAGTGGCGAAGAGCTTAATGAGCACCTATAATCGAGTAAACTTTAAATGCTGGCTACTCAAAAAGATTGACTACGCTTTAGTTTGCACAAGGTTGGCAATGGCTCCATTGGGTATGCAAGATTTCCCTGTCAAAAGATCACTTAATTCATGGATAAGACGTTTAATCCCCAAGCAATAGAAGAACGACTATACAAAGAATGGGAAGAAAATGATTACTTTTCTCCCAAGGGCAAAGACGAATCGTTCTCTATAGCTATACCCCCACCCAATGTAACTGGCACGCTCCATATGGGACACGCTCTCCAGTATGCCATCATGGATGCCATAATACGTCGTCAAAGGATGAAGGGGAAAAATGTCCTTTGGCAAGTTGGCACCGATCATGCGGGCATAGCTACTCAAATGGTGGTGGAACGGTTGTTGGCCAGCCAGAAAAGCCCCGATCGGTTGGACTTAGGTCGAGAAAAGTTTATAGAAAAGATTTGGGAATGGAAAGAACACTCTGGAAACATGATAACTCGTCAAATGCGCCGACTTGGAAATTCGGTTGACTGGAGTAACGAGCGCTTCACAATGGATGAAAATTTCTGCAAAAGTGTTCGCGAAGTCTTTGTAAGGCTATATCGCGAGCAACTAATATACCGAGGAAACCGCTTGGTGAATTGGGACCCAAAATTGAAGACCGCTATTTCCGATCTGGAGGTCGAAAATCGAGAAGTCATGGGCAAGATGTGGCATATACGTTATCAGTTGGCTAAGAATATAAAAACCGCAAATGGTGATGATCATATAATAGTCGCAACCACTCGCCCCGAGACTATGCTTGGGGACACTGGTGTCGCCGTTAATCCACTGGATCCAAGATATTCTGATCTAATCGGTCATTCTGTGATAGTGCCATTTGTAAACCGTTTAATTCCGATTGTAGCTGATGAGCACGCGCAAATCGATAAAGGCTCAGGGTGTGTAAAAATTACCCCTGCGCATGATTTTAATGACTACCATGTGGGCCAAAGACATAAATTAAATATCATTAATATATTTACTGACACAGCACAGATTCGTCAATCTGCGAGTTGCCTCAAAAGTGATGGCACCGAACACACCGGGATCAATTCGTTCATACCTCAGCAATACCAGGGTAAGGACCGTTTTGAAGCTCGTGAAATCATAATTTCCGAGCTTAAGAGCGCTGGATTGCTTGAATCAACTCAAGAAAATCTCATGATCATTCCTTATGGTGATCGCAGCGGCACCATTATTGAACCAATGTTGACCAATCAATGGTACGTAAAAGCCGATAAGCTTGCTGAACCCGCTATAAGGGCAGTGAAAGAAAAACAGATTCAGTTTGTTCCCGACCAATACCAAAACATGTATTTCTCGTGGATGAATGATCTGGAAGATTGGTGTATTTCGAGGCAACTTTGGTGGGGTCACAGGATACCAGCTTGGTACGATGAATCAGGCAACGTGTATGTCGGAGAAAATGAAAAACAAGTCAGACAAGAATTCGATCTCCAAAATACTATACTAACCCAGGATCCTGACGTCCTTGACACTTGGTTCTCCTCTGGATTATGGACCTTTGCAACACTTGGATGGCCCGAATCTACGCCTAGACTTCAAGAGTTTCATCCTACTAGCGTTCTAGTGACTGGTTTTGACATTATTTTCTTTTGGGTTGCAAGAATGGTAATGCTTTCCATGCATCTTCTTAGAGATGATCAAAATCGACCCGAAATCCCCTTTAAGTCGGTTTATGTTCACGGTCTAATTAGAGACGAGCAGGGTCACAAAATGTCCAAATCAAAGGGTAATGTGATCGATCCATTGGACATGATTGATGGCATCAGTCTTGAATCACTTCAACAAAAGCGCACTGCTGGCATGATGCAACCAAAGCTGGCGAAAACAATTGTTGCGAGAACAGCTAAACAGTTCCCAGACGGAATATTGCCTCATGGAGCAGACGCACTGCGCTTTACCCTTTGCGCACTCGCATCTACTGGAAGAGATATTAACTGGGATATGAAACGGTTAGAAGGTTATAGAAACTTTTGTAACAAGTTATGGAATGCCGCGAGATACGTAATAACGAATACTAAAAATCAAGACTGCGGACAAATCAGCGATTATGAACTGAGCCTCGGGGACCGTTGGATCCTATCCGCTCTGCAACGCACGACAGAGGTTGTGAATGACGCTTTTGAAAACTTTCGCTTTGACCTAGCTGCGAATGCTATTTATGAATTCGTTTGGAATGAGTATTGCGATTGGTATTTGGAGTTAGCAAAACCGGTAATATCAGCTGACCATATGAGCGAGAAACATAAAATAGGGGCCAGAAAAACTCTTGTTCAAGTACTCGAAACTATGCTGCGCTTATCGCACCCAATAATGCCCTTTATCACCGAAGAAATCTGGAAAAACATTAGCCCACTAACTCGATCAGAAGGTCAATCGATCATGTTACAAACCTATCCCTCGGTGAATAAAAATCTTTTGGACACTAATGCAGATGAAGATATCGCCTGGATCAAAACCTTTATCACTAGTATAAGAACAGTGCGTGCCGAGATGAACATCTCACCGGCAAAAAAACTCGTTGCCATTCCAATTAATGGAAAGCCCGAAGACATGCATCGGCTCGAAAAAAATAGTTACATCATTTACAAACTAGCTAATCTGGAATCTATACACTTTGCCTCGCAAAGCGGAGATTTAATCAGCGGGGTTAGCACGTTTGCTAATGAATTGGAGATTGTGATTCCCTTAGCCAATCACATTAACATTAATGAAGAACTTGAACGCTTAGAACATGAAATAGCGAAGATGGAAATGGGCTGCCGGAAACTCCAAGATAAATTAAATAATCAGACTTTCCTCCAAAAAGCCCCAGCCAAGGTAGTAGCAAAGGAGGAGGCAAAACTTTCAGACTATCTGAGTATTCTCAACAAACTAACCAAAAGACAACAAATAGTTAAAAATTTAACTTAGAATATTGATAATTGACAATAGCACCTTTTGGTCTAGGCAGTAATATATGAAGACCTCTATTTCCCAGAAATCACTCGCCGCCTTAAAAGCAAGACCCCACTATTTCATATCAAAACACCGTTTACAGGACAACCTAAGATTGAGAGATAGGAAGGTTTTGTTCTAGTTTTTTGACGAAAAATTAACCACAAACAAGCTGAGTGCCTTATTTGTGAGGGCTATCACATATCAACGTGTTTTTGGGCAACCATTTCAAATTGATTTGATCAATAAATGTATGGTCTCTAACAGCAATTGTTAACTCGATCACGAAGTTCTTTCCCCGGTTTGAAATATGGGACATGCTTTCCGCTTAGTTCAACAGACGAACCAGTTTTGGGGTTTCGACCCAGTCTGGGAGCGCGATAGTGCAAAGAAAAACTACCAAAACCACGAATCTCAATACGATCATTGTTTGCTAGAGTTTTCGTCATACGCTCGAGAATCATCCTTATCGCCAACTCGACATCCTTGGGAGAGAGATGGTCTTGACTAGCGGATATTTTGTCTATTAATTCTGATTTTGTCATTGGATTAGGTCTAATGCATTTTTTATTTTTGAAGATCTATGATGCATGCCTGAAGCTCGCATTCGTAAATTTTATTCTATAAAATTTGAGTTTTAATGCAAGTTGAATGTTCCTTTAGTCAACATAACATTGCACGCCGCTCACCTTGAAAATTAAGGCAACTGCAATTATTTATCCATCTGCGCCCTTATCAGATCACCGATGGTTGTGGGCGTCTCTGCAGCTTCTGCGTCCTGTTTTTTGTGGGCCTTAATAGCAGCTTTCTCTTCAGAAACATCCTTGGCTTTCACTGACAAGCTTATTGTACGGTTTTTTCGATCTACCAACACTATCTTAGATTCTAATTCGGCACCCACATTGGTAATCAAACGAGCATCTTCAACGCGATCACGTGCCAAGTCTGCTGCCTTTATGTAACCCTCAACATCTTGAGCGAGTGTTACAACAACCCCTTTTTGATCCACTTCCTTTACAACACCCATCACCACTGAACCTTTGTCATGAGTCGCAGTGTAGTTGTTGAACGGGTCCTCGATCAACTGCTTGATTCCAAGCGAAATTCGCTCCCTCTCGGCATCAATGCTAAGGACGATAGTCTCAACCTCTTCTCCTTTCTTGAATTTGCGAACCGCGTCCTCGCCTGTTTCTGTCCAAGAAATATCCGAAAGATGCACCAAACCATCGATCCCACCATCGAGACCAATAAAAATACCGAAATCAGTTATCGATTTGATCTTACCTAATATTTTTTCCCCTTTGTCCATACTGGACGCAAAATCGTCCCAAGGATTCGCAAAACATTGTTTGATGCCAAGAGATATGCGTCGGCGCTCCTCATCAATGTCCAAAACCATAACTTCAACTTCGTCACCTAGTTGAACAATCTTTGATGGATGAACATTTTTGTTAGTCCAATCCATTTCGGAAACATGCACAAGTCCTTCGACTCCATCTTCTAGTTCGGCGAAACATCCATAGTCGGTAAGATTTGTAATCTTTGCACTCGTTCTAGCCCCTACAGGGTATCGAGCTTTAATATCTCCCCAAGGATCTTCTCCCATTTGTTTCATCCCGAGAGAAACCCTGTTACGTTCCCGATCAAATTTCAGAACCTTAACATCAATCTCATCGCCCACACTGATCATCTCAGATGGATGCTTAATGCGTTTCCAAGACATATCAGTTATATGCAGCAGTCCATCAACGCCACCCAAATCAACGAACGCACCATAATCGGTTAGGTTTTTTATAACACCCTTGAGCGAAGAGCCTTCCTCGAGATTTTCTAAAAGAGCATCGCGCTCTGCAGAGTTCGCACTCTCCATCACAGCTCGTCTGCTAACAACCACATTATTGCGCTTTGCATCGAGTTTTATGACTTTGAATTCAAGCTCTTTACCCTCTAAATGAGTAATTTCCCTAAGAGGACGAACATCAACCAAAGAACCCGGGAGAAAAGCCCGCAATCCTCGGACATCCACCGTAAAACCGCCCTTGACCTTACCATTAATTATACCGTGCACCACCTCATCAGCCTTGTGAGCCGCCTCAAGATCAATCCAAGATTCAGCTCTCCGCGCCTTTTCTCGGGACAGCCGGGTAAGTCCGAATCCATCTTCAACCGCTTCCAAGGCAACCTGGACTTCTTCACCTACGGTTATATTGATTTCGCCTTTCTCATCAAAGAATTGATCAACCGGTATAATTCCTTCAGATTTCAATCCTGCATGTACTGTAACCCAATCTTTATCTATATCTATTACCACACCAGTGATTATAGCGCCCGGATTCATTTCAACAGTTCTCAGACTTTCTTCGAATAATTCTTGAAAGCTTTCACTCATACAACTTTACCTTTATTTTAAAAAAAATCATGCAATCCGACTGCAAAAACCTATCCAGTGGGACATTGAAAATAATTTTTCCAAATCAACACTTCTCAGCAACCCTACTCGTTTGCTCCCGCAAAAAATCCCTTGAGCGCAACTATTTCCAAGAGAGTATTGACGACTTCATCAGCTGTCATGTTCGAGGTGTCTATCTCTAACGCATCCTCTGCCGGAAACAGAGGGGACACCAAGCGGTTTTGGTCTCGACTGTCTCTATCTTGGAGCTGGTCTCGAACGGCGCGAAGACTAACATTTTCACCCCTTTCAATCAACTGTTTATGTCGCCTAGAAGCCCTAGCGTCGAAGCTAGCGTTCAAAAAAAATTTTAAGGCTGCATCAGGAAACACCACTGTTCCCATATCTCTGCCATCGGCAATCAAACCAGGTTCGATTGCAAATAGGCGCTGACGGTCCAAAAGAGCGCTTCGAACGCTTGGATAAGTAGCCACTTGAGACGCAAATTGTGCTATGGATTCTGAACGCAGCGGGCCGCTAACGTCTTCTCCTTCAAAGAAAGTTTTAATTTCACCATTTTCGTCATCTGAAAACGCTATGTCAAAGTGTGCAGCCAATGCAACCAAACTTGCCTCATTCTCCAATTCAACATTGTGACGTTGAGCTCCCAAAACTAGCAATCTGTATAGAGCACCGCTGTCTAGATAACCATACTTCAACTTTTTTGCAATAGCGACTCCAGCTGTTCCTTTTCCCACTCCGCTCGGACCGTCAATGGTTATAATGTTGACTGAGGACATTTTCAACCTGCACCCCCCAGCTTTATATCTAATCCGATAATCTGTGCTAGTTGAACAAAATTTGGGAAAGACGTCCCAACATTTTCGCAATCATTGATAATAATAGCGCCGGTCGCCCTGAGTGCTGCAATGCTAAAAGCCATCGCAACACGGTGATCACCATGACTGTCTATCTCACCAGAACCAATTTGACCTCCCTTAATCTCGATGCCATCATCCTTTTGGAGCACACTTATGCCGAGTATACTTAATCCCCCTGCCATCGCTGAAATACGATCACTCTCTTTAACACGCAATTCACTGGCGCCCGCTAATCGAGTGAGTCCGGCAGCGCATGCGGCGGCAACAAAAATCGCCGGAAACTCATCAATAGCAAGAGGAACCTGTCCAATTGGTATATCAATACCCTCCAGCCTTTTATAACGCACTCGAATGTCAGCGACCGGTTCGCCGGCCATCTCTCGGCAATTAAAAAGATCAATCTGTGTTCCCATTAGACGTAGGATGTTAATGATTCCAACTCGGGTATCATTTACTCCTATATTTTTCATCCAAATATCAGATCCAGGAGTTATCGCAGCGGCAACCATAAAAAAGGCGGCTGACGAAATATCGCCTGGGATATCGACACGACTCGCTCTCAGGGTGCCACCTCCCTCCAAGATAACAGTTTGCCCGGCAGTTTGTACTTTGTACCCAAAACCGCGCAACATCCTTTCAGTATGATCTCTTGTGGGTGCTGGCTCATAAATTTTCGTAATACCTTTTGCATATAGTCCCGCCAGCAAGATACAAGACTTCACCTGAGCACTCGCTACAGGCATCACATAATCAATTGCATTTAGAGTCCGAAGTCCAACAATCGAAATTGGAGGAGTCATGCTTTTAGAAATAGACAAACTGGCACCCATTCTTTCAAGTGGCTGAGCAATCCTTTCCATCGGTCTCTTTGACAATGAAGCATCTCCTTCCAAAATGCTGTCAAAGTTCTGGCCAACAAGAATCCCGCTCAACAAACGCATGGATGTTCCAGAATTGCCAACATATAAAGGCTCGGAAGGCTTCTTTAAACCATGTAATCCTGCGCCATGAATTGCAAGCCGACCTTGGGCAGGACCTTCAATTATGACGCCCAAGTCTCGAAATACTTTTAGCGTCGCCAAGCTGTCTTCGCCGTCCAAAAAACCCGTTACTTCAGTCATACCTTGTGCCAGTGATCCAAGCATCACAGAACGATGTGAAATTGATTTATCCCCCGGAATCTCTAGCTCGGCACAAGCATGTCCGCCCGGATACACATGGAAAGAATATGCTTTATCAAGGGAAACTTCCTTTGTTTTTAGTTGCTTCTCATGGCGCTGACGAGCATCTTGAGCATGATTGAATACATCCAGCAGGTATGTCTCATCAGAATCTCGAACAGCGTCCCGCAAAACATTAAAATCATTAATCACATCTTCCAAAATATTGAGGATCGACTCTTTGTTCGCTAATGTGATATCTCGCCACATGATGGGGTCGCTGGCAGCAATTCGAGTGAAGTCCCGAAAACCTCCTGCGGCGAATTTTATAATTTCTTGGTAATCTCGACGGCCTGCGAGAGTATCAACTAGCGAGAACGCAAGAAGGTGAGGCAAATGACTAGTTGCAGCCAGTATCTCATCATGTTTATTAACACCCATGCGGGATACAGCTGCACCCACTCCCTCCCACAGAGCGAGGACCCTATCAAAATGACTTTCAGCGGTTTCTTCCAGTGGAGTCAAGATTACACGATGCCCCTCGAAAAGGTTCGATAATGCTGCATTCACTCCACTTTTTTCGGATCCCGCTATCGGATGCCCGGGCACTAGCTGGGGGGGAATATGGCCATAGATATTTTGAGCACTCTTGACTATGCTGCCCTTGACACTGGCAACGTCCGTCAAGGTTACACTTTCAGAGAGTAATTCGTAACAATCTCTCAAAACCGATGGTACAGTCAATGTAGGGACACCGATTAAAACTAAATCCCCGAAGCCAAGCTCCGGAGCAAGGTCTTTAAAGCTCTTCTCTGCGCGATCAATAACGCCATTTACTAAAGCCAATTCCAAGGTTGAAGATCGTCTCGATAAACCAATCACCTCTGCCGCTAAGTTTCTCTCTCTCGCTGCTTTGGCGACACTCGCACCGATAAGACCAAGTCCAATGACCACCAACTTATTGAGTCTACGTGATGTTTTCTCTATATTTTTTGTCATCTATGAATCCATGAGTGATTTTTTAACACAGAAATTTGCGCTCAAAAAAACGAAAGACGAAGATGTCTATATAACGGCGCGAGGGTAAGAGCCCAGCACCCGAACGTTTGCATTTGTGTCTGATAAGCTTTCAAAAATTTTTTTTACAGGAACGTCTTCACGGTGACCCAAAAAGTCTATAAAAAATAAGTATGACCATTTACCACTTTTTGATGGCCTTGTTTCAACTCTGGTCAGATCAATACTTTTATCATGGAACGGAGTTAATAAAGTGTGCAGGGCCCCAGGTTTATTCCTTACGGAGACAACTATGGACGTTTTGTCATCCCCACTCGGAGGAATGCTTTTTCGCCCAACAATCAGGAACCTAGTCGAGTTGTCTGGCTTATCTTCTATGTTCGCAGAAACCTTGATAAGTTCATAAAGGTTAGAACATGCCTCGCCTGCAATGGCTGCAGCATTCCATTCGCCCGCAGCTCTCTTAGATGCCTCGGCATTACTACTCACGGCTATCCTTTCTATTTTAGGGTAATTCGCGTCAAGCCAATGCCGACACTGGGCAAGAGATTGTGAATGAGAATAAACACGGGTAATTTTCGTGTCTTGTGCATTTACACCGACTAAGAAATGTTGATGAATCGGTAGCTCAACTTCACCACAAATACTCAGCGAGGAGTCTATAAAACTGTCGAGAGTCTGATTTATGATCCCTTCGGTGGAGTTCTCAACCGGCACCACGCCATAATCACATCTCTCAGCTTCTACATCTCTAAATACTTCATCGATAGCTAACTTTGGAGAAGTTGTGACCGATTGACCAAAATGTTTAAGCGTTGCTTCCTGAGTGAAAGTACCTTCCGGTCCAAGATAGGCGACTTTGATAGGTTCCTCTAGCGCCAAACACGCGGACATAATTTGCCTAAACAAAACCGCCATTTCATTACTGCTGAGTGGCCCAGGATTACCAGTCATCACTCGGCGCAGGACTTCGGCCTCTCGTTCAGGCCGATAATAAGAAATTGTACCTTCTTTCCGTTTGAGATCCGCTATCTGTTTTGCAAGTTCAGCACGCCGACTAATTAAAGCTATCACTTCATCATCAATAGCATCTATTTTTTCTCTTGAGGCTTGCAATTGACTTTTTCTAGACATGGCAAAGACTCCCTACTTTTCAGAAACGCTATCCTCGTCTTTAAACTCCTCTGGCTCAGACACCCGAGCTAAACTCTTCAAACTTTCAGACGCTTTGAGCCGCATCACGATAACTCCTTGAGTATTGCGTCCGAAAACTGAAACTTGATCTGAAGGGATTCTGACCATGGTGCCCTGGTCAGATATCAAAATAACTTGCTCACCCGAAAAAATTTGAGCAGCTCCTACCAAAGGTCCATTTCGGTTACTGGCTTGCATCGCCTTCATACCCTTTCCTCCTCGGCCTTTTGTTGGATATTCTGCTGTGGGGGTCCGCTTTCCAAATCCATTTTGGCTCACCGTCAATAGATACCCATCTGCTTCAGGGATTACCATAGATATAACTCTGTGGTCGGGGGGTAATCGCATCCCTCTAACGCCTTTGGAGACCCGACCCGTAGCTCTTACATCTTTTTCATCAAACCGAACAGCCTTACCCTCGCTGCTAAACAACATGATATCTTTCGTTCCATCTACAACGGCGGTCCCGATCAAGGTGTCATCACCAACCAAATCAACCGCGCGCAAACCCACGGTTCGAGGTTTTGAATAATGGGATAATAATGTTTTTTTAATAGTTCCGTTCGCCGTAGCCATAACTATAAAGTGATCTGCACTATATTTATCAACAGGCAGTATCGAGTTTATGCGCTCACCATCCTCCAATGGCAGTAGATTGATAACCGGACGACCGCGAGCATTTCGACCTGCAACTGGTATTTGGTAAACCTTCAACCAATAAACTTTGCCCTTGTTAGTAAAGCATAGAATTGTCGAATGAGTACTGGCGACCAAAAGGTGCTCCACAAAGTCCTCATCCTTGACTGAAGTTGCCGATTTTCCTACACCTCCGCGACCTTGTGCCTGATAATCCGCCAGAGGTTGTGTCTTGGCGTAACCGCTATGTGAAATCGTGACAACACGATCTTCTTCTGCAATAAGATCTTCCAACGTAAAGTCATGCTGAGACTCAACGATTTTAGTTTTTCTTGAATCACCAAAATCAGAAACGATCTGTGTTAATTCATCTCTGATGACATCCATTAATATATTGGCATCTCCGAGTATATTCTCGTATTCGGCAATCTCTTCTAGTTTGGCCGAAAATTCCGATATAATTTTTTCTTGCTCCATACCGGTTAGCCTGTGGAGACGCAGCTCCAATATATCGCGCGCCTGATTCGGTGACAGATAATACTTCCCACCTAACATCCCATGCTTGGCGCTCATCACATTATCTTGGCCTGGTTCAGATCCCGAACGCCTCAGCATTTCCATGACAGATCCTGGATTCCAACCTCTAGCAACAATGGCCTCCCGCGCATCTCTTGGCGTCGCAGCACTCTTTATCAAGGCAATAACTTCATCTATGTTCTCCAATGCAACTGCAAAACCCTCAAGGGTGTGGGCCCTTTCTTGAGATCTCTTAAGGAGATAATTTGTACGCCTAGTCACCACCTCTCGTCTATGCTGAATAAAAAACTCAAGCAACTGTTTCAGATTGAGTACTCTCGGCTGGCCATCCACCAGTGCAACAACGTTGATTCCAAAAACAGATTGCAACTGCGTTTGAGAATACAAATTATTTAACACCACCTCACCGATATCGCCTCGCTTGATTTCAATCACAATCCGCAATCCATCTTTGTCAGATTCATCGCGCAATTCCGAAATACCGTCAAGCTTTTTTTCTTTAACCAGATCGGCAATCCGTTCAATAAGTCGAGATTTATTCAATTGAAATGGGATTTCAGAGATAATTATCGTTTCTCTCTGAGTTTTTTCATTAACAATAATTTCTGCAGTTCCACGAACATAAATGCGCCCTCGTCCTGTCTTATATGCCTCGACGATACCGGCCCTGCCATTTATTGTTGCTCCAGTCGGGAAATCTGGCCCCGGAATATGAATCATTAATTCTTCCAAGGTGATGTCAGCATTATCTATTACAGCAAGGCATCCGTTGATAATCTCTGCAAGATTATGCGGTGGGATATTAGTGGCCATGCCAACGGCAATGCCAGATGACCCATTGACCAAAAGATTCGGCACTTGGGTAGGCAAAACAGCAGGGATAGACTCCGACTCATCGTAATTTGGCACGAAATCTACCGTGTCTTTGTCCAAATCCCGCAAAAGGGCATGCGCTATCTTGGACATTCTTATTTCTGTATAACGCATAGCCGCTGCAGAGTCACCATCAATAGATCCAAAATTACCCTGACCATCAACCAACATGTATCGCAAAGAAAAAGGTTGCGCCATACGAACAATGGTGTCGTAAACTGCGGAATCACCATGAGGATGATATTTACCAATTACATCCCCTACCACGCGAGCAGATTTTTTATAGGGTTTATTCCAGTCGTTGTTCAATTCACTCATCGCAAACAGAACCCGTCTGTGAACTGGTTTTAAGCCGTCCCTGACATCTGGCAATGCCCTTCCTACTATGACACTCATGGCATAGTCCAGATAAGATTTCTTTAGTTCTTCCTCAATGTTAACTGGCTCTATTTCTTTTGCTAAATCAACCATAAATCGCCACTATTTTATTTCACAATAAATTTTTTGTGCGAATCAAAACCTATTTAAATTAAAAGCCTTTGAACACAAATTTCTAATCTTTTATTCTATCACATATCGCGTATCTGCAAGGAGTATTTAATATTAATCAACGGTCGCTTTGGTTAAAGAAAAACAAAAACAAAAAAGCGTTATACTCCGAGACGTAAGCAAGGAATAGACATGGAAACACCGGAATCACGCGAGCAGGTCGATATACTTGTAAAGTGTAAATATCTAATACCGATAGTTCCCTTCGGGATCGAATACAAGGATTATGCAATCGCTGTAAAGAATCAACGTATCTTAAAGATCTGCCCCCAGACCGAGGCATCGAGACGTTATAAGGCAGGAAAAGAATATGATCTTAAGCACCACCTTATCATGCCAGGCTTGATTAATTCACAAGTATGCGCTTCGATGAGACTGCTCAAGGGGTTAACCAGCGATTTGAAACACCAAGCTTGGTTAACCGAATATATTCGTCCTCTAGAGCAAAAGATTTTAAATGCGGATTTTGTGGAAGACGGAGCAAAGCTTGCTATTTCAGAAATGATAAAATCCGGTACTACTTGTTACGCCGATATGAATTTTTTTCCGACTG
>CAJWMT010000027.1:0-27621 GCA_913044275.1 uncultured Cellvibrionales bacterium | reverse complement strand
ATGTACTGGATTAGGCATTGTGACGCTTTCCCAGATTTTGATCCGGGGGATATCATTTCGCACTGGGTAAACAAATGTTCTGCAGAAGAAAGGCGGGCTTACTCTGCACCATTCCCAAGCGAAGAATTCAAGCAAGGCGCGCGGGAATTCCCTAGTTTGATTCCTCTTTTCCCAGACGATCCGGCTCTGTCTGATAATCGAGCGGCATGGGAGAAACTGCGCGCATTCAAAAAACCATTCCTAACTGCTTACAGCGATTCAGAGTCACAAGCTCCTGCAATTCAGTTTCAACAAGAAATTCCGGGAGCGCAAGATCAGAAACACGTTGTGATCAAGGGGGCAAAACATTTCCTACAAGATGACGCAGGATACGAACTCGCGCAGGTAGTTTTAGATTTCATAAGAGCGAATAAGCCATAAATCAAGTCCGCTAATGGTTGTCACAAAGAGCGTCAGTGCGCTTGAAACTGCGAATTTATTCGTCTTTAGCCTGATCATCCTTGGCTCGCAAACAGTCAAGTTTTTCACCAATCTTTTTTTCTAGGCCTTGATCGGTTGGAAAATAATATTTCCTTCCAACTAACTCATCGGGCAAGTAGCATTCCCCCGCCGCATAGGCATCCTTTTCATTGTGTGCGTATCGATAATCTTTGCCATAATCAAGTTTTTGCATAAGCGGCCTAGGAGCGTTGCGCAAATGTTTCGGCACCTCATAACTGGGTAGTGAACGAACATCCTTCATAACAGCGTTAAAAGCACTATAACTTGCGTTGCTTTTGGCAGCCACAGCAAGAAAGATCGTCGCCTGTGCCAACGCCAACTCCCCCTCCGGAGTCCCAATACGAATTTGAGCATCCCACGCATTCATGGCTATTTGCAACGCTCTGGGGTCCGCATTCCCTATATCCTCACTTGCCATCCTAACTAACCGACGAGCTATGTATATGGGATCACAACCTCCATCCAGCATTCGACAAAGCCAGTAAAGTGCTGCATCAGGCGATGACCCTCGAACCGATTTATGAAGGGCTGATATCTGATCAAAAAAATATTCCCCACCCTTGTCGAAACGACGTGCGCCCTCAACCAGAACTTGTTCGACGGTCTTTTTATCAATGGCTCTCAGACTTTCTTGATCTATCACCAAGTCACTTGCAATTTCTAAAAGGTTGAGCGCTCGTCTTGCGTCGCCGTCGGCAGCCGACGCTAAGAGCTGCCTAGCTTGCTCATCCAACTGCAAGCTATGTCGACCCAATCCAACGTTTTTGTCTGTTATTGCTTTAACAAGAACAGTTTCGATATCTCCTTGGTTGAGACTTTTCAGGACATAAACACGGCATCGAGACAATAATGCATTGTTCAGTTCAAAAGACGGGTTCTCCGTCGTGGCGCCCACAAAAACCAATGTGCCATCTTCGACAAAAGGCAGAAAAGCATCCTGCTGGGATTTATTAAAGCGATGAACCTCATCAACGAATAGCACAGTTTGTTTGGCTTGAAGATCGCGTCGCTCTTTGGCATTTGCGATGGCAGCACGGATCTCTTTAACGCCTGATAATACGGCAGATATATTCTCAAAGTTAGCATCGGTTGAGCGGGCTATGAGTCTTGCAATAGTCGTTTTTCCCACGCCGGGAGGACCCCACAAGATCATCGAATGCAACGCACCACTTTCAATGGCTTCCCTGAGCGGGTTGCCCCGACCGACGAGGTGCTCCTGCCCAACAACACTATCCAAGTCGGTCGGCCGCATTCGAGCTGCAAGAGGACGAAAGCGGTCTTTTTTAAAGAGATCATCGGACATGGTTTAGCAATAATGTTGTTATTTCGGGTTAAAGAAATCTATTCATCTTATCCAGCAACCTTTTGAGATCTACTGGTTTGGTATCATAATCATCCGCCCCGGCAGCAAGCGCCGATTGCTTGTGCTCTTCCATTGCATTAGCAGACAAGACAATAATGGGAATTGATTGGGTTCGCGCATCCGTTTTGATCAGTCTAGTCGCCTCCCAGCCATCCATTATGGGAAGACTGAGGTCCATAAGAATCAAATCAGGCTTCTCAGCAAGTGAAAGTTCAACGCCGATCTTCCCATTCTCTGCTATCAACACCTCAAACCCTTTTTTGGTCAATCGTCTCTTGAGCATGTAGATATTGTCTTCATTATCTTCCACATAAAGAATTTTTGGCATTAAATTATTCTCCTTTAGATTTAGAGGAAATCAAGCTGGTTATCTCTCGCAAAATCTGATCCTGCTCCAGTCCACTCTTTTGAATTATATTTTCCACACTGCCTAGAAGACGCTTATGATCACTTTTCGACAAATCAGCAGCAGTGACAACAAGAATTGGTATAGTATTAAAGCTCTCTACCTCCTTGATAAGTGTCAGAAATTCAAAACCGTCCATAACGGGCATCATCAAGTCTAAAAGGATCAAGTCTGGCAATCTTTCTGCATCCTCAAGATATTCAAGCGCTTCCTTCCCGTTAACTGTTTCGTTGACTTGACACTCCTCTGACCTCAGCAGGCGTTGAATAAACATTCTGGAATCCGGATCATCCTCAACAACCAGCACGGACTTACCTGGGCCACTGCCAACCAGACGTCTAAGAGCCGAGACTAGCTTGTCTCTGTCTATGGGTTTGGAAACATAATCGTTTGCACCCAGGGCCAATCCCTGCTTTTGTTCATCCAGAATCGACGCCATTACTACTGGTATGTCTGCTGTAATTGAATCCGCCTTCAAGGTCCTCAAGACCGACCAACCATCCATCTCAGGCATCAGTATGTCCAGTGTAATTACTGCTGGAGACTCCGTGCGCGCTAACTCAATACCTTTCTTTCCTGAATCGGCTAGAATGACATCGAAACCCTCCCCCTCAAGGTGTTGTTTCATCATATCCAGGACAATCGGATCATCATCAATCACAAGAACTTTCGCTGCTCCGCTGAGATCGCTAGTCGAAAATTTTTCTTGGTTGGATATGATGGTGGGTTTTGGAGTGATGAAATCATCCGTTTGTATCTCAACAACTGTCGGAAGCGAGGCGGTAAATGTGGATCCAATTCCCAGCTCACTTACCACCGTCAACTCACCGCCCATCGCCTCAGCGAGTTGCTTCGAGATCGCCAAACCAAGACCAGTACCTCCATACTTTCTGGTGGTAGAGCTGTCGGCCTGAACAAAAGACGAGAATAATTTTTCAGTCTGTTCTGGCGACATACCAATTCCCGAGTCGACGACTTTTATGTCGACAAACTCAACATCACCCGCTTTCGTTAGGGTTGCATCAATCGATACAGAGCCGTTCTCTGTAAATTTGCATGCATTGGCCACGAGGTTAAAAATAATCTGGCGAACTCGCGTTTCATCGGACCGAATCGTTCCTAAGTCCTGTGAGCAAGTCAAATCCAGCGAATTTCGATTTGAGTCAGCCAATTGTTGGGTTGTAGCAACCACTTCGCCTAAGAGCTTTTCAACCGAAAACTCTTCAATATTAAAATCAATTTTGCCTGCCTCAATTTTGGAGACATCAAGAACATCATTTATTAGCGCAAGCAGATGCTTACCCGCAGTGTGAATTCGTTCCAGAGGCTCTTGGTACTCATCCATTCCATCATCTTCAGCATCTTCCTTTAACAGCTCTGCTAATCCTATGACTGCATTAAGCGGCGTTCTCAACTCATGACTCATGTTTGCAACGAATAAACTTTTAGTTTCACTGGCCTTATTTGCTTCATCTCTGGCGTTGGCTAGTTCATCAACTAGAACTCCCAGCTCATTCTCCCGTTTCTTCAAATCACTGACATCGGTCATGAATGTTATAGAACCTCCGTCGGGCAGTTTTGTGTTGAAAGCATTAAAAAACCTACCGTCGCCCAAACGTGCTTGCTGTGATTCCGAAGAACCGGAGATTTTGTTCCGATTTTCGATGATCTGATCAATAAACTCATCGGTAATGGCTTCTTCAGAAACATATAAACCTTTCTCATATGCCTCGCGTGCATAAGTGCTAAGATCTATTCCTCGCTCAAAACGAACGTCAAAACCACGATGTAACTCTTTGAAGGCATTATTGAAATTTACCAATCTATCCTCCCCGTCCCAGAGTGCCATCGGTTCAGGTATACTCTCAATCGCCTTTAAAAGTCTCTCTCTCTCAAGTTCCTGACTCCTCTCGTTCGTGACATCGCGGATGCTTGTAATCCATCCACCATCGCGCAAAAGTTTGTCAATGATATCGTAGTGTTTATTCAAGATTGGATTAAAGCTCGAGCGTGATTTGCCAGATGAGGTTTTGATCAATTCCAAATTTTGATTTATGTATTCTTCACGGTCTAAGCCATCTGGTATGTATCCGGTCCTAACTTGATCATCATAATAATTCCCCATAAGCTCACCAAAAGTCATTCCGAGCGTAAACTCACGGCCTTGAGTCTCACCATGCTCTTTAACCATAGCTTCGTTTACCGCCACTAATCGTTCGTTTTCGTCCCAAACCAAAATAGCGTCGCTCATCTCATTGATAGCCTGGACCATCCTCTCTCGCTCTATCTCCTGTTTCTTGGCGTCTGTAACATCTCTTAGACCCTGAACTAAAACGCCATCAGGAAGTCGGGTATTGTTTACCTCGAGATATTTATCAAGAATCGGGTTCTCAATTATGAAAGCATCCGAGCTGGCATTATGATTTTCGGCTCCTTTTGCAATAAACCCTTCGCGATCAAGTCCATCGGTCAGCTGCAGAAGCTCGGCAGGGCGGTCTCTATACCTCCGCTCCAATTCGTCATAAAATTCTGTCCAAACTTCAGACAACGTCATACCTAACTTGAGAGGGATGCCTGATTCGGCATTCCATTTCTCGCAAGTCTCGTTAAAAAGCAGTAGTCTATTATCATCATCCCAAATCATAAGGCCATCACGCATCTTATTGATAGAATTAAACATTCTGTCTCTATCCAGCTCCTGCTCTTTAAAGTCTGTGACGTCTCGAAACACAATCATAAAACTGCCATCAGCAAAAACTGAAGTGGCAGGCTGGATGTATTTGTTAATAGCTGGATTATACTCAGGCTCTTGAAGGCTAATGCTCTTAAATTTTTCTATTGTTGACGAAACATATTCCTCTCTACTGAGGGAACCAATAACCTCGTCAGCCGATGAAACTTCGTAATATTCCTCCAATACCTCAGAAAATCTCTTACCCGTCCAAACTTTTTTCCCGGTGCCATCCTCATGGAAAGCTTGGAAACGTTTGTTGAATGCAAAAACCTCATCGTTTTCATCGCAAACCAAGATACCATCCTGCATCCCATCAATTGCCTGCAAAAGCCTATCCTTTGCAGTTTCTTGTTTCCTTGACTCAGTAATATCACGAAGTGTTGCGACCAGAACACCGTCCGGCAAACGAGTGTTTTTTACTTCCAGAAATAGATCTAGGGCGGGATTGTCAATAATGTAAGCCTCTGAGTGCTGATACTTTGCTACAGCCTGTTCGATAAATTCATCCTTGTTGAGACCATGGGTAAATGCACTAAATTCGCCCGGAGAATCGCTATACTTGCGCTTGATTGTCTCATAGAAATCTGACCATATTTGCTCGAGAGATGAACCAATCTCGATAGGCAGTCCCATCGCTGAGTACCAACCCCTGACTGCATCGTTAAAAAACAAGAGTTCATTCTTTTCGCTCCAAAGCATCAAACCATCCCTCATCTGGTTAAAGGACTGGAGCAATCTATCCCGCTCGGCCTGCTGTTTTTTCTCAACTGTCACATCTCTAAAGACTGTAACGAAGCTGTTATCTGGCAGAACGGTATCCTTGGCCTCAAACTGAATGTCTAGCATGGGGTTGAAGACAGGTCTTATCTGGCCGCTACCCGATCGGAATTCTTTTATCAATTTTGCAACATAATCTTCTCTTTTGAGTCCATCGGGCTTATACCCCTCCTCTAGTTGCAGGTCATAGAACTCACCCATTAAATCATCAAGTGTTAATCCAATGACGAGTTGCTTGCCAAAATCAGCTTTATGAATTTCAGACATCGCTCTATTGAAAGCAACCAACTCATTCTTGTCATCAAAGACCCAGATGGGATCATCCAGATATTCGATCGCGTTCTGCAACCGCTGGCCTTCAATTTCTTGTTTTTTCTGCTGCGTTATATCTCGTACGACTTGAATCCAACCGCCATCTGGGAGAGTTGTGTCCTTAGATTCGAAATACTTGCTCTGAATTGGATTATAAAAGATATTCGCCACGCCACGATTTGTCTTGTGTTTCTGAATTTCATTTGCGATATAGTCTGATTTTTCAAGCCCACCCAGAGTTTTCTTTAGCGCCTCTGGGTCACTTTCATAGCGTTGCTCTAGATTCTCATATAACTCTCCCATGAGGATTTCTTGAGTCATCCCCAGTCTTAAGTGACTTCCCCAATCCTCGTCATTCCATTTTTGTGCTGCGGCGTTAAATGCCACAAGCGTATCCTTATCATCCCAAACAAGAACAGCATCATGCATCTGATCGATTGCCTGACGCATGCGATCACGTTCTAGTTCCTGTTTTTTCTCCTCCGAGACATCTCTGAAAACCGTTATCACGCCGTCATCAGGCAGAACGGTGTCTGTCGAAACGAAATATTTATCCAGTTTTCCATTATAGACTGCGCGCGTCTGAGTGGGCTTTAATCTATGCACATGTGATGTTTCTCGGATATAAGACTCTCTGTCCATAGAGTCCTTTATTATGGTTGGATCTCCAGCTCGTTGATCATATAAACTACCCTGAAGTTCGATATGTGTCATACCCAATCGCAGTTGCACCCCAGTCGTCGCTGCGTAAGACTCTGAGGCTGCCTCATTAAACGCAAACAGGTTATCCTTATCATCCCAAACCATTACACCATCTTTCATTTTGTCGATTGCATTCACCAAGCGCTCTTGATCCATCTGTTGCCGCTTTTCGGTAGTAACATCTCGAAAGATCGATACCAACCCCCCATCTGGCAGGGGTGTATCAGATGCCTCGAAGTATTTATCTAGGCTGGGATTAAAGTTTGTGCTGGTTCCACCTTTTTTTTGCCTAGTTGTCTCGCTTGCTATCCATTCTGATTTATCCAACCCACGCGTAAATTCAATGAAAGAGTCTTCAGAATCGACATATTGACTCTTGAAGTGGTCATAAAGCACCGACAATTGATCCTTCATTTTCATACCAACATGCATTTCGAAACCTACATCGAGACCATTCCTATATGCCATTTCATTAAAAGCGACAAGCTGATCACTATCGTCCCAAATCATTATGGGATCCTGCATTTTATCTATCGCGTTTACCAGACGATCTCTTTCCACTTCTTGTTTCTTTTCTTCGGTCACATCACGCATGATGGAAATCAAACTACCGTCTTGCAGCAGCGTGTCGTGACCTTCGATAAACGCATCTGCGGCCGGATTATGTATAACCCTTTTTTTTCCGCTTTCTATTCTTCGTTTTTTGGCCTCGGCTTTTGCATTTGCTATAAATCTTTCCGCATCATCGGAGGAGAAACCTTCTTTATGGTCTCTGACATGCCTAAAGCCCATAGCTTGCATATCGCTATAACTCATCCCAAGATGCATGCTAATGCCAAACCTAGACATCAGTCTTTGGGCGGACGAGTTGAAGACAGACAAGTTATCATCTGGATCCCAAACAAAAACAGCTTCATTGGTTCCTTCAATTGCTTTGGAGAGAGTGTCTCTTTGACGATCATTTTTCTTCTCTTTCGAAACATCCCTGCGAAAGGACATGAGTCCTCCCGCAGGCAATAGCGTGTCAATCGCCTCAATATATTGGCCTGTGGCTTCAACGTGAATGATCCGAGGCAACCCATCCTGAGATTTATGTAAATCCATTTCAGTACGAATAAACTGTTCCCTGGTCAATCCGTTTCGGCTCTTTGCAAGCTCTTTGGGCCTACCCTTGAATTGTTGCTCCGCGAAGTCGGCATAGAATTCGAAGAGATCTCGCATATTCATTCCAGGGCGCACTTCGAAGCCCATTTGAGCATGCGATTTTTTTGCCCTGTCATTAAAAGATGCTAAATCATCATTCTCATCCCACAGCATCACAACATATGGCATCTGATCCAATGCCTGACGCATCATGGTCTCTCTTGCTTGCGATTCGGCCAAAGCGATTTTAAGTTTCGCTATTTCATCTTTCATGTCTTATCCTCGCTAGACTTGCGGTGTTTCTATATATGTCAGCGACCCTATTGATGTTAACGATCGCCCCATTAAAAATGGCAATTGTCGCAGTTTTTTTAATTCTTTCGGGATTGTAAAAGATGTACCCTCGGTTATCATGCATTACTGAATAATTTTAAGCCTATAGGGAAATTTCTTGAGTAAACGACTGAACAGCCTTTTGATCGGCAAGATCCGCCACAACCTCAAGACATATTTAAATATTATCTGCGGATTCTCAGAGCTCCTTGTGGAAGAACTTGAATCAGAGGAATACCTAAAAGACAGCGCTTTAGCGACCGAGTTGAGCAACATCAGTGAGCTTGGGGGAAATGTTGCCCTGGAAATCGATCAAGTGTTCTCTGCGCATAATTTCAGTCTCGATGGTTTTTTTTCTCAATTAAGCACTCAATCAATATCTCTAAACGAAAGCGTAAGCCCGCTGCTCCTAAAGATAAATGAGAAATTATCCAAAATAAAGCAGGGAAGTGTAACCGGTTTTGTAGTTGACTTTATTGAAGACATCAAAAAGATTGCAAATGCAGTTTCGGACCTCGAGAATAGCATTGGTGAGCTGGTCAAGAGCGATATTAGTTCTATAGAAAATCTAATTTCACTCAAGATATTGAGTCAAAGCGACATCGATATCGTTGAGAAGTTTTCTAAGTCTCTTCAGGAGACTCCTGATGCGCTCGAAACCAAGTACCCTTCTAACCTTTTAATCGTGGATGATAATCCCTCCAATACCGAGTACTTGAATCGAAAACTTCGGGCCGCAAAGCATTCAATACTAGTAGCAAATACAGGTTCTGAAGCTGAAAATTATATAAACAGCAGTACTCCCATTGATCTCATATTGCTTGATATTTTGATGCCCGGCATGAGTGGATATGATTTCCTTGGGCGAAATAAAAAGGTGCTGAAAGTTCGAAACATTCCAGTAATAGTTGTTTCATCTCTAGATGAGCAAGAAACAGTTTTTAGGTGCCTCGAATCCGGTGCACAGGATTATGTGACTAAACCCATAAATTTTATGATTCTAGCTGCTCGAATCAATTCCGCTTTAGACAGGAAGCATCTGCTTGACAGAGAAGAGCAATATTTGGCTCAGATAGAAAAAGAAAAACAGAAGAACGAAGAGCTTTTACTTAATATTCTGCCTGACTCCATAGCCACTCGGATGCTTGCGAACGAACATTTAATTGCTGACTCAGTGGAGGAATGCAGCATTCTCTTTGGAGATATTGTTGGCTTCACACCTTTATCACAAAAGCTGGATGCTAGAACCATTGTTGATATGCTGAATAACATTTTTAGCCAATTTGACGACTTTTGCGAGGAATTAGCTGTAGAGAAAATTAAAACCATGGGTGACGCTTATATGGTCGCATGCGGAGTTCCAAGGCCAGATAAATCCCATGCGACGAAAATGGTTAAACTTGGTTTTCGCATGCTAGCCTATATAAATTCCCTGCCTGAAATTGATGGACATAAAATATCGATGAGAATCGGCGTGCACTCTGGACCAGCAGTAGCGGGAGTAATTGGGAAAAAAAAGTTTATTTATGACCTTTGGGGGGATGCTGTCAATACCGCTTGTCGAATGGAATCTTACGGAGTTCAGAATGCCATTCATATCTCTTCCGATACTGCTAAACTGATCGATCGCGAGTCCTATGAGCTTAAAGAAAGGGAGCCCATGCAAATCAAGGGCAAAGGGATTATGCAGACCTTCCTCGTTAATGAGTTATAAAAAGTAGAGAGCGCATTATTTTTAAATATCTAGCTATAAAGGTTTTTACATGCCAAAAAAATATTCAACCCGTTATTTTTCAACCGATAAGGAGCAACCATGAAAATCCTCATAAGACTTATTTTTAGTCTGATCATTTTATTATCGTATTCCTCTAAAGCACTCTCGCAGGATCCACCATCTGAAATCGTCAATCATGGAGCGTTCTCAACCATGATGATTGCAGCACCAGACATTGCAAAATATTTGGAAACAGTAAAAGAGGATGTTGATTTTTTCGGAACTTTAGGCTCCGCTGGCACGGGATCATGTATCACGGTGTCTGGCCATGAATATCTTGGACAGATGATGATCTGGAATGCGTATCCTAACGTGCAAACAGCCCTTGAAGGAAACGCTGTTTATGACCCTACTCAGGAGGCAGGACGACGATTTCAAAACCTTCGCGAGGTTAAATATGTTACGACTTGGAAGCCACTTAAACCGTTTCGACTGGATCCCGGTTATGAGCGGGTTCAGCGTGTAAAGATACCACCTCAAAATCTTGCTGCTTTCGTCGCAGGAATGTCAGCGCTTGAAACCGAAATTCAAGAAGGTGGTCATGGGGATTTCTTCAATGGCGTTTTTGTCCCGATTGGTGGCGGCTCTCATGAGGCGACGACCTTAATGGTTAGATCAGCCACCCGTGATGAATCATCGATGGGAACGCTCTTTGATGAATATTTTTCTGGGACGGCAACATGGGCACCAACCTTTGATGCACTGCAGCAAGCTGGTGGAACAATCGTTTCTGATACTTTTGAAAAGTGCGAGCAATTCTATTTTGGCAAATGACTTTTAAGCCTAATAATCTGAGCCCTCAATCGATCGGGCTCAGATTAATCGGTCATTAATACTCTCATGACGCCGAATTCAGTGTTCAGGCACTGAATTGGTAACTATTTCTCGATGACACTTGGTTTTAGAGTAATAAACACCAGTTTTACGCTAATTGGCATGAATAATGCTTTTTGTCTTCCTTAAATAGTTAAGGAATATGTTTTGTAGTTTACAAAAGCATATGTCGCAACACCATTGTGCCCAGTAAACACAGACTCAGGGCACCAAAATAGGGCATGCATGTGATTAGTGGATTTAAAAGCGCTTTAAGCGTGATTTACGTTAGTCATTCGCGTCCAAAATAAATTGGCCGCAGACCGAGCCAAGCAACTAACGTTGGACTCAATTATGGCTGAAAATAAATTAAGAATTAGCTCTAACTCTAAATTTTTAATTTTTTCAGATCTAGATGGGTGCTTTTTAGATCATCACGATTATCAGTATACCCATTCTATTGACCAAGCTAGGACACTCGAAGACATTGGAATTCCACTAATTTTCAATTCTAGTAAAACTCGCTCAGAAATAACTTTACTGTGCACAGAAATTGGAAACCATCATCCCTTTATCATAGAAAATGGTGCTGCAGTATTAGTACCTGAAAATTATTTTAATTTTCGCCCAAACGATAGAACGTCGAGTGCCCAATATGAGATGTTCCAACTCACTCGAAAAAAGGGATATTGGTTGGAATGTATTGCCAGTTTAAAATCTGATTTCCGTGGCGATTTTGTTAGTTTTCAAGATCTCTCGCTAGCTGATGTAATGGATTTAACCGGACTTGTCAAAGGTGCAGCCATAGCAGCTATGGAGAGGCAGTTCAGCGAACCAGTGATGTGGCTCGGCTCTCAAATTAGCAAAACCAAATTCATTAACTCACTTCAATGCAAGGGCGCGACCGTAACGCAAGGAGGGAGATTCTTATCAGTTGGGGGGAATTGCGACAAAGGAAGAGCGCTGAAATGGCTTCGAGATCTCTATGCCGCTAACAATTCCATCAAATCGGTAGATGATCTAGCCATCGGTGATAGCGAAAATGATTTACCTATGCTCGAGGCAGCTATGGAAGCTGTGTTAATTCGATCACCAGGTCATAAATTTCCTACCGTGAATCGCGCCGATGGTCTATATAAGAGCAAAAAATTCGGGCCTAGAGGTTGGACCGAGGAGGTCTCATCCTGGTTGAAAAGACATAAATTAAGTTAGGAAGGATGTTATATGGGAGATTTTCATCAAAATGGCACAGTTACAACTTTACATAATCTTAGACAGAGGTCTCCGGAATGTCTGGAACAAGAATTGATAGAGTTCTCTGCCATGCGACCCTTGGGTCTGCTCTTGCCTTCGCTATACTCCGAGTTGCATGGAGAAGCCCTACCTAAGATTTTAGAGGAAATATGCAAAGTTCCGTATCTTAGCACAATCGTAATCGGGCTTGATCGAGCAAATGAATCAGAGTATGCGAACTCGCTTAATTTTTTCTCTAGTTTGCCGCAGGATCACACCGTACTATGGAATGACGGCCCACGACTCCGTCGTTTGGATGAGCAACTGGCATCGGCTAACCTTTCTCCCAAGGACTCAGGCAAAGGACGCAATGTTTGGTATTGCATGGGTTACATGCTAGCGGAAGGTAAAACGCAAGCAGTAGCAATTCATGATTGTGATATTAGGACCTACAGCCGCGAGCTTCTGGCAAGACTTATATATCCAGTAGCAAATCCCAATTTCAAATATAAGTTCTGCAAGGGATTTTATGCTCGCGTAGCGGAGGGCAAGATTAACGGAAGAGTCAGTCGACTTTTAGTGACCCCTCTCTTAAGAGCCCTTGAGCAAACCGTTGGTCAAATGGATTATCTAACCTACATGGATAGCTTTAGGTACCCTCTGGCAGGTGAATTTTCTTTTCAATCAGACGTCCTCGAGGATCTCAGAATCCCGAGTGACTGGGGTTTAGAGATAGGCATTCTGTCCGAGATGTACCGCAACTACTCTCGAAGGAGACTGTGCCAAACCGATATTGCCGACGTTTATGATCACAAGCATCAAATATTGAGTGCAGAAAACGATAATCAGGGTTTGTCTCGTATGTCCATCGATATCACTAAAGCATTATTCAGAAAACTGGCAACTCAAGGTATAACGTTCAACTCTGGGTCATTTAGATCCATAAAGGCAACTTATTATAGAATCGCCCTCGATTTCGTGGAAACCTACCAAAATGATGCCATCATGAACGGCCTCAATTTTGATGTGCATAGCGAAGAAAAGACAGTAGAACTGTTCGCCGAAAATATAATGAAGGCCGGCCAAGCATTTATAGATAGGCCAATGGAGAGACCATTTATTCCGAGTTGGTCGAGAGTCTTAAGCGCCTTCCCGAACTTCCTGAAAGAACTGGCTCATGCTGTCAATGAAGATGCTAAAGAATTTGGATGACCGTTCAGAATTCTGTTGTAATAGATGCCATGGAGACGCTAAGAAATAGAATTTTAAATCATCTTCAAGTGATCTACAGAGACCTTACGCAGGATCAGTTGGAGATCCTTTGTGATCATCTAATAAAGTCGATGAATATTAAAAAAGAACGGCTCAACACAACCACAAGGAAAAATCACTGGAATCAATCCGATATAGCCATAATAACCTACGGCGACTCTATTAAAAAGCGCGGCCAAGCCCCACTTAAAACCCTCAAGGCATTCTTAGATAGATACGCAGATGGTCTGTTGAATATAGTGCATATATTACCATTTTTCCCATGGAGCTCAGATGATGGCTTTTCCGTAATGGATTACACGAGCGTTAACGAAAGCCTCGGAAGCTGGAGTGATATAAAAGCAATAAGCTCAGATTATGATTTGATGTCCGACTTGGTGATTAACCACTGCTCAAGCCGAAGCGTTTGGTTCACCAACTTTTTAAAAAATGCAGATCCCGGAAGAGAATATTTTTTCACTGCTGACAAGGGTGACGATTTAACCCAAGTGGTCAGGCCACGGACAACCCCGCTGCTCAAAAAAGTCAGCACTAGCGAGGGTGACAAGCATGTCTGGTGCACCTTTGGAGAGGACCAGATTGATTTTAATTTCAAAAACCCAGAGGTTATCAAACAGTTTTTAAAAATTATTAAACTTTATCTCGATAATGGTGTGAGAATTTTCCGGCTAGATGCCGTGGCTTTTTTGTGGAAGGTGCCGGGCACAGTTTGCGCAGGACTTCCAGAGACGCATGAGATCATAAGACTTTTCAGGACACTCATAGAGCAATGCCGCGAGAACGCGCTATTAGTTACCGAAACCAATATCCCCAACCGGGAAAATCTCTCTTATTTCGGTAACGGTAACGAAGCACACTGCATCTATAATTTCTCATTACCTCCGCTCTTAATAAATACACTCGTGACTGGTGACTGTGCATATCTTAAACAATGGATGATGAGTATGCCCCCAGCTCAGGAAGGCACTGCTTATTTAAATTTTATTGCCTCTCATGATGGAGTTGGTTTGCGCCCGCTCGAAGGGTTAATAACCACCAGTGAAATTAAGACACTCATTAACACCATGCAACACTTCGGGGCCGAAATCTCCTATCGAGCTGTATCTGAGCAGGAAGCGATTCCCTATGAGATCAATATCTCTCTATTCGACGCGTTGAAGGGGACGATTTCCGGCCCAGATAGTTTCGGTATTGAGCGATTCATATGCGCACACGCAATAATGTTAGGTTTGGAGGGAATACCAGCAATTTATATTCACAGCCTTCTCGGTACAAAAAATGACAACAAGAAGGTAGAAGACTCCGGGCAAGTTAGAGCAATCAACCGTCATCAGTATGACCTCACGGCCTTAGAGAGACTTATTAAAGATCCGTCAACGCATCACGGCGAAATCCTGGAAAGTCTTAAAAAGTTGATCGCAATTAGAAGGCGACAACCGGCGTTCCATCCAAATGCTACCCAATTTACGCTCCATCTGAGTAACTCAATTTTTGGATTTTGGAGACAAAGTCCAGACCGAAGGCAAAGCATCTTTTGCTTGAGTAACGTGACGGTAAACACTCAAAGATTGCGTTCTGCATCAATTAACTTGATCCAGACGGATAGTTGGGTCGATTTGTTAACCAACCAAGAAATAAGCCCCAATTCTAGGTTCATTGAATTAGCTCCCTTGCAAACCGTGTGGATCTCAAACGAACCATGCTTTGAAGAAAGCAATCGGCAGACTAAGTAATTTTGGATTAAATGCAAAGAATAGCTTTTTGCAGACCCCGCAAACTGTTACCCACATAAATACATTTTGCTGATAACAGATCAGCTTTATACAATACTCGCTCGAACGCAGCTCCTCTTGACAACATCGATGCCCTAAGAGCACCAGGTAACAATCCGCACTGAAGTGGCGGCGTCAAAAGTTTGTCACCGACTTCAACATATAAGTTAGCAATGGTTGTTTCTGTCAATTCCCCTTTTTCGTTAAACAAAATGACATCGTCACATTTAATAAGGTCTTTTTTGGCTTCCTCATAAACCCGGCGATGCGTCGTCTTATGAAATAAAAAAATGTTACTACTATCGATCGGTCGGGAGGCAAACTTCAGTCGAACCAAGCTTTCAAAAACTGGCAATGATGATTTTTCGATTATGAATTCCCCGTTATGCGTCATCAACAATTTAATTCGCAATGCATCATCTGATTTAATATCTTCCAACAAATTTCTAGCCCGAGTTTCTTCAAAAGTCCAGCCAAAGTAATCACAAGATGCGTTCAAACGAGAAATGTGTTCTTCAAGGAGATAAACTCCGTGGTGGGGGTCATATCTCATTGTTTCAAATAGTTCAAATGAGGCAGTAGGGAAATGTAAAAGCTGCGCCTTCAACAAGCTCTCCTCCCACTCGCTCTCGGCCTTGGAGTCCCATACTATACCGCCGCCTACTCCATAGCTTGCCTTGCGTGCTTTTTTGTCGATGAACATGGTTCTGATTGCTACATTAAATGATGCCTCTCGATTCGGTTTCACATAGCCCAAAGTCCCCGTATACACCCCTCTGGGGATGATTTCTAACTCTGAAATAATTTCCATGGCTTTGATCTTAGGAGCACCAGTAACCGACGCGCATGGAAAGGAAGCCGAAAAAATTTCGGCCAAAGTAGCTTCAGTTTTGCCGGTAACAGACGATGTCTGTTGCCAGACGGTCGGTAATTTCTGAATCTCAAATAATTTAGAGGTTTTAATAGAGCCCGGCTGACAGATCCGGCCAAGATCGTTTCGCACCATATCCAAGATCATGAGATTCTCGGCCCTGTCTTTCTCTGATGAGCCTAACTCAGCTTTGTACTGAAGATCCTCAGCAAGATATCTACCTCTCTTTCGAGTTCCTTTCATTGGCTTCATTTCTATCTCTTCATTTTTGAGAGAGAAAAACAGCTCAGGCGAAGCACTACAAATCGCAAAATGCTCTGTCTCAAAAAAAATCCCATGAGGCGTCGGTTGTGCTTGAATCAATTTTGCGAAAACATTTAACGGTACCTCATTACAATCTCCAATCAACTGATGAGTGAAATTAACTTGGTAGGTGTCACCGTTTTTAAGATGTTCTCTAATCTTCCCAATTGACTGACTGAAGCAGTTCTTTCCAATAGTCGCCCGAAGCTTAACTGCCCTTACATCTGAAGGAAGATCAATAGGTCGTGTTTCCTTGAACTCGGCAAAGATTGCCAAAGGGTAGCTATGCTTCGGTCGGTGACTCAGGGAAGTATCTAGACCACTAGCAGCTTCATAACAGATGTATCCAATTGCGAAGTGACCATGCTGGGATGCTGCCTCCACTTTGTCCAATACTGGCTTTAATTCGGCGGCTGTCTCTGCCACATGCAACTCCACCAGACCGAACATTTCCATCCAACCAGAAGATGACAAATCGTAGAAAATTGCACTCGTCACTTCATTACAATTCATTCATATAAACCTATAGAAGTTGTCAACCATAAACAATGTCATCAATTTCCCTTCGCTATTTTTCGTTTCACGAAAAGTAGAACGAATAACCAAATTACTCAATCTATCTGATCAGATTTACACAAATGAAACGAGGGCAGCTATAGAAATATTATAAGGTTTCCCTAATAACAGCACGGTTATAAATTTTCATCTTTCCTGATTGTATCTGAGTCGCTAAAGGGCATAACATGACGCTGAAAATTAGCATAATTTAAAATACTTATTCAGACAATCCCCCAGCCACCATCAACGTGCAAGCAGGCTCCGGTAACATACTTTGAGGCAGAAGAAGCCAAAAACAATATTGCACCATCGAGATCACTTGCTTCTGCAAACCGCTCCAAAGGTATCTGTTTACGGACCTTTTCGCCTTGGGGTCCAGAGAGAAATTCACTATTCATAGGGGTGATTACGTAACCGGGGGAAACAACGTTGACGCGAATATCCTGAGACCCCAACTCCAAGGCCAATGTACGAGCCAACATAACCAAGCCGGCTTTGGAAGCAGAATAAGCACTCAGACCGACGAAAGCTTTAAACGCTCCAATTGATGCAATTTGAATGATACTCCCCCCAGTCGTCATTAAGGGAATTGCTGAGCGGCTCACTAAAAATGGGCCGGTAAGGTTAGTATCAACTACCAACCCCCAATCTTTTTCAGAAGTTTCCGTCGCTCTTTTAGGTGTTACGGTACCCGCATTATTTACCACGATATCTATACATGGAAATTCTTTCCCAATGCGATCGAATGCCGAATTGACACTGTCAGAATTGCTAACATCCATATCAATGGGCAAAAAAACATTACCGTACTTGCCACTAAGGTGCCCAAGATCGGCGGCTTTAGTGGCAGTTCTTGATGTCCCAATCACTCTGCAGCCGCGCTCCAGCAGCATACTGCATAAGTGCAATCCGATTCCCGAAGACGCCCCGGTAATCAATGCAACCTTGTCGGAGACATCAAAAAGATCTTCACGTGAAATACTTTCTGTCATTTCTGTCCCAGAGATACGTTAATCCCTACCGATACCTATACGAGCCAATGAATTAGAACGTTTAACCAATATTTCGACCCTTAAAAGATTTGGCACTACTTTTGTTGACAGTTTAGCATTCCATCAGCCAAGGGCATAGCATAGAAAATTAAGACACTATCTTTCCCAATCGCACGAAACTATAATTTCAATCACCAATTTTTTGTCATCCTTTTTTACTAAACAACTTGACACTCGACATCGCTATTGGAGGCGAGAATAATTGTCTATAAGAAATAAAACTGCAATCGCTGGAGTGGGGGCGACCCCTTTTTACAAGCGAGGGAAATCTGATCCTCAATCTTTGAATGAGCTTGTTTGCAAGGCAATCATTGCAGCTATTGACGACTCTGGCCTCTCGGTAAGAGATATCGATGGTTTCGCATACTATTCCGGAGGATTCGATACCCCTTATCTAATGGAAACATTGGGTATTCCCGAGGTCACCTATACTGCATCTCTCTCTGGAGCAGGAGGCGGATCGGCCGGATCAATTGGCTTAGCCTCGTCGGCAATTGTCTCCGGACAAGCAAGCGCAGTGATTTGCGTTGGAGCGCTGCAACAAACTAATCAAAGGTTTGGCTCCATTACATCGGCCTATGAACACACTCCGGAGACCGCTTTTTTTTCTCCAAGTGGTCTTGTAGGGCCTGGACATATGTTCGCTCTATTGGCTCGTCGTCATATGCATAACTATGGAACTACCCGTGAGCAATTTGCAGCAGTAGCACTTGCAGCCAGGGAAAATGCGCTAAATCATCCAGAGGCGTTAATGCGAAAACCACTGACACTGCAGGACTATTTTTCTGCACCAATGTTAGCAGATCCACTATGTCTTTATGACTTTTGCTTAGAGAGTGACGGTGCAATCGCCTTGCTGGTGACTTCGGAAGAACGAGCCAAAGATCTCAAAAACCCTCCTGTGCGGATCGTTTCGTCTGTTCATGGGGGTAGCCGTGACTGGGGGCGATCACTCTATTGGATGAATATGCCGGACGAAACTTTTGTTTCCTCTGGCAATAAAGCGATAGCCAACAAACTTTATAATGACGCTGGGTTAACTCCCAGTGATATAGATACTGCACAAATATATGATCATTTCACTCCGATGGTTATCGCACAGTTGGAAGATTTCGGATTCTGCGCGCAAGGCGAGGGAGGGCCTTTTGTCGAAAGTGGCGCTATTAAGTTTGACGGGGGGTCACTGCCAATCAATACTGACGGCGGCCAATTGTCAGGAGCCTACATCTGGGGACTAACTCATGTCCGAGAGGCAGTTCATCAAATTCGCGGGACAGCTTTTCACCAAGTTCCAAATTGTCAATTCGCGCTAGTGACTGGCGGCCCATCTTCACTGCCTGTAAGCGGATTAATTCTCGGGAAACAACCATGACTGACGAGATAGCAAAGCATCCTCCCAGCCAATTGTTCCAGCTAGTCACTGACCAGTGGACGGCACCCTTTTGGGAGGCCGCGCAGCAGCGACGCTTAACGGTAGCTTGCTGCAGCGAATGCAATATCTATCGGATGCCACCTACGCCGTTCTGTCCAAACTGTCTCTCGCAAAAAATCGACTGGCCAACTCTATCAGGAGTAGGAATAATCTATTCCTTTACCATAGTGAGCAAGGCAATATTTCCTGAAATGGAGGCATCACTCCCATATGTTCCGTGCCTGATCACTCTTCCAGACGCCGGTAACATTAGATTGATTTCAAACATTGTCGACGTGCCCGTGACTAGGATTGCAATTGGTGCAAGCGTTACAGTTGTGTGGGCTTTAATGCCAGATGGTTCCGTTGTACCGCGTTTTACATTAAGAGATTGACGGGCCAACAACCAACCAAATCAAGTTTCGAGCATTTGCAACACCAAAAACTAGACCTCTTTTATTGTTAGAGTGACAGTGACTGCCTTAAGTTGCATAGCTAGAAGCAACCAAAAAACAAACAAGGTATTTATGACCTAATTAAGTTCAAGAGATTGTTTGGCAAGCGAAAAAGTTCTATCGGCCAGTGCTGATATTTTGACATCCTCGAAACCTCTTACACTTGTATTGAGTCGGTCATTGAATACGCTGACCCATTTACCCGGCAAATATTTTGATCCTAACATAACCCCAGCAATTGACCCGTCAGTCGCGCCCGTGCAATCCGCACCCCAGCCAACCACCGTAAATTTGATCCCTGAGGCTTTCGGTAGCAAACAGATGCTTTCGCCTCAAATCTATAACAGGCCTTGAGCCTCGCATTTCTTCTAATGTAGAGGGTTCAAAATACGGGAACGAGGAATCAAATTTGGACGTCTTCAGTTCCTCACGAAGAGAATATAATTTGCACACATCATTTTGATTCCGCGCGTCATCAATACGTTTCAACAGCAACGGATCAAGCAAAAAACCTTCCTGCGCTAATTGTTGGCACTCCAAGGAAATTGAAAAGTTAATTTTTTCCCAAAACGCCCAAAGAGCTGATTCTTCCACCTAAAATTTCCAGTCAAAAATCTTTATTGGCCGCTAATTTCTCCAGATCCATCGCGAGTTGAGATGCGAGAAAAATATTAAGCCTTTTTAAAATAATCAATCTCATCGCAAAGTTCTAACGCCCTAAAATACCCTATTTAAAAATCAAGATATGAAACAAAGTGAGATTCTTTGTTTACCACTTATTTGGCGTTGTGCGGTAATTAACTAACTATCGACAATATTATGGGCTAACCCAGCACTCAGGCAAAGATTTTTTTACCACACATGATTCGACAAGATTTAAGCAATTTGCGATTTGATTTAACACATACTTAGACAATTATTCGTTCTAACTATTTTGGGGGAGTTAGTCCTAATGAGAACCATCCTCAATGAAAATGGGTTTTTAATTATTCAAATCCTATGAGAATATGATGCGCTCTAACTAATGCGCATCCGCTAAAATCTGCCGATAAAGAGACCGGTTTGAAAACAACTATTAAAAAAGACGATAACTCTCTTAAAACTCTGCTGCTGCTAGCGTGGCGATGCTGGCCCTACTACCGGCTCCAAATAAGACACATCATCACGTTCGTCGTCCTGAATTCGTTAATAGGTGTCGCCATATTGGGTTTTACTATGTTAAGCAGTGACTTGATTGAGAATAAGATTCTGCTCGGTGAACGCCTTCAGCCCATGCAGGCTCAAATTTTGTTCGTAGACAATACTTTTGTTACATCAGGCGAGGGAAATAATGAGAAACTAAGTAGCCACCAAAGGAAGCAGTTGCGCCTAAATTTAATTATTTTAGGGGCGCTCTGCTGGGTGATTTATACTGCTTATGCGGCAGCAATGTGGTACTACATGGTCTGGATCTTCCAGGCTGTAAATCAACAACTTCGTTCAGAGATGATGAGTCGCGCAGAGCATCTATCGCTAAAATATCACAGCAGTTCTCGGACAGGTGATGCCATTTATCGCGTCTATCAAGACAGCGCAACCATCACCAATGTCTTGCAATTCGTCATACTCACGCCTTTGAGAATATTGGCTTGGGTTGGATTTGCCGCAATAGTCCTAATATTTTTTTCGCCATGGTTTGGTCTCATCTTCATAGTTGCTGCTTTTCTCATCGCGGGCATTATGCGGGCTCTGCTGCCACATGTGAGGGAGAAAGCACGATTAAGCAGAGAAAACAATAGTGCCCTCACATCTAACATTCAAGAAACGCTGACGGCCATTAGAGTGATAAAGGCTAATGGAGCGGAGAATCGAATGATGGATAAGTTTAGGGCTGACTCTCAGAGTGCCTTAGACGCCGCATTCGATATGCGCTTGTTTATGTCGCTTCTATTGTTGAGCACAAGCATTGTTGCATTTGGAGCTGTGATGATCGCAGAGTATTTTATGGCAACTTGGGCGATGCATGAAAAAGCGACGCATCTGGGCGGGGTAGTTGCGCTGGTGGGTTACGCCGCCTGGAACCTTGGAGCATTTAAAGCCGCATCCGCGCAGGCTGAAGAATCCGCTGGCTCGATTTGGGAATTGGCATTTACCCTGTCTTACGTCCAAGACCTAGTTGTGGGTCTGAAGCGTGCCTTCTTTCTGCTTGAGTTAGAACCCGAAGTAGCTGATCCAGTAAAATCGCAGCCATTTCCGACTAATATAAAATCCATTCGCTTTGATCAGATTCGTTTCGGATATGAGGAAGGAAAAAATATCCTCGATGAAATTAATATGTCTGTTGAATCCGGCACTATTACCGCGATCGTGGGAACTACTGGAAGCGGCAAATCTACCCTGATGTCTCTGCTGTTGCGGCTCTATGAGCCTTTGGCTGGGCGAGTCCTTTTTAATGGTCTTGACTTGCGCAATATGAGTAAAAGTGATGTTAGATCTAACGTTGCCATTGCGCTTCAACAAAACATTCTTTTTGCCAAAAACATCAAAGAGAACATTTGCTATGGCCGAGATGATGTAACCCAAATCGCAGTCGTCAACGCTGCAAAAATTGCTTGCGCCCATGATTTTATTCTTGAAATGCCTGACGGCTATGAAACGGAACTAGGCGAAAGAGGCGGCAAATTATCGACGGGACAACGGCAACGCATCTCAATTGCTCGTGCTATATTGCGAGACACTCCAATTCTAATTCTGGATGAACCAACAGCCTCTCTGGACGCTGAAACGGAGCGACGGGTTATGCAAAACCTAGCTGCATGGGGGCGTAATCGCGTAATCTTTATTGTTACCCATCGTCTATCCACTATTAGCTCAGCAGACAAAATTGCACTCTTGGAAGACGGCAGAATACAGGAGTTCGGAAATCACTCGGACCTCATGGCAAAAGCCGGTGGATACAAGGATTTTGTTGATGCCGAATCAATCGGAGCACGCGATGAAACCAGCGGGTGATGAAATTGACGAATTTGACGATCGGATCGATACTAAGACCGAGCTTACTTTAAATGAGACGCTAAAGCTTCTTTTACGCTCAGTAAAACTCTTGACATCCGTTCGAACACTGTTCTTCTGTAAAGTCGGCCTAGCTATAATCTCACTCCTCCCTGCATTGATGGTTCCATGGCTTCTAAAAATAGTAGTGGATCAGGTGATTCTGCAGAGTCCTTTTGATACTGAAACGGTGCCTTTTCCACCTTTTATGACACCGTTAGTCAGCAGTCTGGAGGGTATGTCGCCTAGCGGGATCATGATGACGATCGTTATCTTCAGTTTTTTTATGATGGCGCTGTTTGGATTGCGCGCGCCCGCTGCAGAGCAGGCAGAGATAATTGGTGCTCCACAAGGCTTTGATGCAGCAACCCAGTCGGAACAGGCATTATCGGCAGGGGGAAGTGCTGCCAATGGTATCTGGGGTTTGATTGAGCTTTTGTTAACCATTCGTATGACTCAGCGTTTGGCCAATGATCTCCGCTCCACGCTAATGGGAAGGCTAAGTCGGCTAGAAATGACAATACTGGACGACCAACGAATCGGGGATTCAATCTATCGGGTTATGTATGACGCACCAATGCTTCCTGAGATTTGTTACCGATTAACTCTAAGACCTGTTCTCATAGTTATAGGAGCGATCTTATCTGTTTATGTGTTGAAGTTTAGTTATGGCGAAGTTGCCCCTGAACTGATTTGGTTATCGGCGGCCATAACGCCTGCAATTCTTTTAATCACGGCCCCCCTCTCAAGAATCACTCGGAGAGTGAATCAAAAAAGTCGAGCAGCAGGATCCGCCACTACTAATACTGTAGAAGAAAGCATAGATAATATTAAAGCAGTTCAATCTCTCGGAGGAAGCGAAGCTGATACAAGAGTGTTTGACAAGAAAAGTTCGGAATCCTTCAAGCGACATAGACATACAGTGTTGATTGATGGAGTGGTAAAAATCCTGACCGCTTTATGCACCACCGGCGCATTGGCCTATGCGTTTATTCTTATAACAGATGAGGTGGTTGCGGGTGTCCTTTCTCCAGGTGATTACGCCGTGCTCTTCGGTGTGTTTGTTGGATTGAACAGCTCCGCTCAGGTTGTCGGTCTTTATTGGATCGAATTGCAGAAGAATGTTGCTGCGGTGCGCCGCGTATTTTTCTTTATTGATCATACCTCAGAGCTTGATCGAGAAGCTCGTCCTTTGGATCCGCTAACCAACAAGGTGTCTCTCAAGGATGTGAGTTTCAGTTATCCAGACGGCCGCCAAGCCCTGCATAACGTGAATCTTGAATTACAAGTGGGGCAGACAATCGCCATTGTTGGGCCAACAGGTGCAGGGAAGACCACTCTTGCCTATATGCTGCCAGCTTACATCCGACCGACAGCTGGAAAGATCCAATTCGATGAACAAGACATAGCAAAGTTTCATGTTGACGATATCCGTGATGACGTTACCTTCGTATTTCAAGAGCACATGCTACTGTCCATTAGTATCAAAGAGAATTTGCTATTGGCGAATCCTTCAGCCACCGATGAAAAAATCTTTGAGGCTTGCCGAATAGCTGGAGCCATGGATTTCATAGAAGAGCTAGAGAACGGAATCGATACTGTGATTGGTAAGGCGGGCGATACATTATCCGTTGGACAGAAACAAAGGCTTTCTGTAGCTCGAGGGCTTGTGAGGGACACATGCATTCTCGTCTTAGATGAGCCGACGGCCTCCCTCGACCCGCGCACTGAGATTAATATGATGCATAACCTTCGCAACGCTTCTAAAGGGCGGCTAATCATTATAATAGCTCACCGCCTATCCACCATAAAACAGGCGGATAGGATAATCTTTCTGGATAAAGGCAAGGTACTTGATATTGGGAGCCACCGCGAATTGATGTCTAATCCAGATAGCCGTTATCATCAGTTTGTTTCATTGCAGGAAGTGTAAGACGACCTCTTCACCAAATCGAAAATACTGCTAACACCAGTGGTTATAAAGCAAACGCGAATCGATATTACATGACTGAGGGGATTACTTTCCTCGAAACCATGCCATGTGTCAGGTCATAGACATCTGACCCCTCGCAGTGAAACTCTATAAATCGAGAGACTATAACCTTATCTTCAAACCCAATGAATTTTAGCCCAGTCTATGGCGATTGCTTGGCTCGATTGACGTTTTCTGATATTGACAAAATGTTTCTAAATTACAACATCCATATTCAGAGCTAAGTCTCGGGCTGTTATCACTGACTCAGTGTTTCATATTTGAAGACGCTTTGACTTTTCGACAATCCTTGGGTGGATTCCGACATGTTAAAAGATTATTTTTGCCCACTGGCTAGTATAAATTATAATATTCGAGCCTTAGCACCACTAGAAAAACACTGGAATTATCCTAGCGTCCGAACTTTAACGGAGACAACTATTTAAGTTGCGCAAGCCATACATTTGTAATGTATGGGATTTGAATAGCGCCTATGTTTAAGCTCCGTAAATAATCACTTATGGCCCCCACCACAAAGTCGAATCTAGTACCCGCCTGCCTTGCCAATGTAGCATGAGAGCGCCAAGCTTGAACACATGAGTCAACTCTTTGCTCATGAATAATAGTGCCATCTATATGCAGTGGCGACTGAAACAGTCCGCTTTCATCAATGACTGCTCTTTGATCTTGTCGTCGCGATCCATAATTATAAGCAGGCACTTCTGCCTTTATAATATTTTCAATTTCTGCTTGGATAGGGTCACCCAAATCGCGATAGTTCCAGAGACAGATGAACCAACCTTTTGGTTTTAGAATACGCGCAGATTCCTCCAAAGCTAATGCGTGATCACAAACATTAAATGAACTTCCAAAGGTGACCATATCGAAAGCATTTGATGGCTGCCCCGTCCACTCACCAGTTCCCTCGAACCACTTCACTTTCGGCTAGTGAATTGTGCGTTTAATTCCCAAACTACGCATCGCATGGTTGAGTTCTACAGCAACGATAGTTTTTTCTCGCTCTGCCAGCATGAGAGTTAAGTGAGCGACTCCAGCTCCCACATCACAGACTTTTTCCCTCCCATCAGTAGAGGTAATCATTAACACAGCATCAATCACAGCGGCGGCATAAGTTGGTCGCGCCAAGTATGCTTCAGCAAGATGAGTATAATCCCAATCAGTTTTCAATTAATTTCTCCTTATTCAAGGTGCCGGGTATTTCCTTTGCCCTATACCATGATCTATTTTGTTCGATCGTTCCCAGAAAAAGTTGAGCTCACGGTGCATCCACCAGCAAATACTCACTCTTCAAATTAGCTCGCAAGGGCTATCCGAAGTCATCATACATGAGTTTGGGATATCTCATTTCGCGTCTATTGGAAGAGTTTTATGGACACACCTCGAAGTAATTCGGAAAATATATGCGGTGCCGTGCATAGACTTATTTGAATGAACAAAGTAGGGCGATGATCAGGATAAAAACGTGCTCCAAAAGCAGCCTAAATAACTTGCGATTAATTATGTATTTGATGAGATGACTAGCTCACTATAAATCCTCCGAATTCTAAAACATTTTCTCGCTGATTTCTCTGAAACAATCAAGAACCAGACAGGCAAGTGCGAAATTCTAACGCTTTAGTACTTCCTCTAGTTCTTTGACCCAAATAAACTTTGCATAGTTATGCAAACCAGCAAACTATCGAACTGTTAAGGCCATAATTTCCCTGTTTTTTATTATCAATCTTGCAAGCGGTTGATATATCGGTCTATTGAGAGAGGTTTCAGCATTTTCGGATAGGTAGAAAATTCATTCAATACATTCCAGCGATCAATGAGGCAAGCCCTCAGGTATCGATAGGTGCCTGAATTTTTGAATTTTTGTGTATCGGCTCGCGTCTCTCTGATAATCGCTCTTTCAAAATCAAACATGTCATCTAGCATTGGTCTGATAATCTGAAGATTCACTTCAAACTGCTCCAAGTTTTCATCTGCATACCCAAACCTCAAGTTGAAGGGATAAAACAGCGTTCGCAAAATAAATTCATCGTTTACACTGAAAACAGAACCCACTTGACGATTAATTGATGCTTTGCCAAATGGTTTCATATGATCGTTCTTAAGATCTGGACTAGATGAATCGCCCCACCACTTTTTGCCTTGAGCGGTCATCTCATAAAGGCTTTTTTCTTCTATGATCCCCATCCAATCGCATAGTGCTCGAATTGTCTCCTTAGGACGTCTTTTAAGGTCCTCTAAACGTACTCCAACGGAATCGCCATTGTTGAAAACGACCGAATCTACTTGGAACAACACCGTCAAGATCCGGACCACCACCACCTCGTAGTCTCCGGCCTCAAAAGATTGCCTTATCCAAGATTCACAACTTTGTATAGGCTCGCGCACCATAACTAGCCACTTGACCTGCGGAGCAAAGGCCATAAAATTTAGTTGTGCGCAAGTATCTGGATTATGGATATGATAAAAGATGATTTCTTTGTTGTGAGAATTCCCAATCACTTTTTCATAAGCCTGATGAACTAATGTGAAAAATTTTAGTGCGTCAAGCTCTTTGTAGCTGCTCATAAGACGCAGGAGTACATCTCGAAATTTGACTTTGTCAAGCATCAAAGACTCATTTCTCTCATCACCCAAGTTTGTGAGCCCCTCTCTTCGTCCCATGGATGCAATCATGCTGGATCCAATTGAGGGAATAGGATCTGGAGCTCTTGAGTCAAATAGCACAGGATATTTTGAAATAAAGCGATCAATAATGGATTCTTTTCATAGTCTGGAAACAAAACCCAGTTTGATAAAAATCGACGTGGAAGGACATG
>CAJWMT010000026.1:0-28523 GCA_913044275.1 uncultured Cellvibrionales bacterium | reverse complement strand
CCGGTTCCTGTTCCACCACCCATACCAGCAGTTATGAAAACCATATCTGCCCCCTCTAAAGCCTGAGAAATTCGATCTTTGTCCTCTACAGCCGCCTGCCGACCGACTTCTGGATTGGCGCCCGCGCCCAGGCCTTTTGTGAGGTTTTCACCAATTTGGAGAATAGTAGCGTCCTCCAATCCACTAAGCGATTGAGCATCAGTATTGGCACAAATAAAATCTACACCATCAATACTACTTTGCATCATATGACGAACGGCGTTCCCACCACCTCCACCTACTCCAACCACTTTAATATCTGCGTTTTTCGGTATGGTATCTACTAGTTCAAACATAACTTTCCCCTTTTGCGCCTTTAAAATTAAACGTTCAATCGTGCAAAAGCACGATTCAATCATCATCTCGAAAAAATTTTGTAATACTATTGAAAAATCCTTTATCCTGATTTTTCAAAAACCTTGTATCAGACATGTGCTGCTGTTCAAGCGCTCCGAAATGGAGCAAGCCAACCCCGGTCGAGTAAATCGGGTTACTGACAATATCAGATAACCCATTTACTTTTGCTGGCGATCCAATCCTTACTGGCAAATGAAAAATTTCCTCCGCAAGTTCAACCACTCCCTGCATTTTGGATGTGCCTCCCGTCAAAACAATACCTGCCGCCAGTTGTTCTTCAAATCCGCTACGACGCAAATCCTCTAAAATCAATTTGAATAACTCCTCATATCGAGGCTCAACGACTTCTGCCAATGACTGTCTTGACATATCTCGCGGTTCTCGATCTCCAACACTTGGAACCTTTACGGTCTCTTCAGGTCGCGCTAGTTTTGCCAGCGCACAGGCATATTTGATCTTTAGCTCCTCAGCATGCGCCGTCGGCGTTCGCAGTAAAGTAGCTATATCATTGGTAACTTGATCACCTGCGATTGGAATCACACCGGTATGATGAATGGCGCCCTCTTTGAAAACTGCTATATCTGAGGTGCCACCCCCAATATCGATTAGAGCCACACCTAGATATTTTTCATCGTCAGTGAGGACCGCATAGCTTGAGGCCAACTGCTCCAAAATCATCTCATCTACTTCGAGACCACAACGACGAATACATTTTTTTATGTTCTGCCCGGCATTTACTGCACCAGTGACAAGATGAACTTTAGATTCCAATCGCACACCTGACATGCCCTGTGGTTTTTGTATTCCCTCTTGATCATCAATGATAAATTCTTTGGGTAGCACATGAAGAATCTCTTGATCAGCGGGAATCGCCACAGCCTTTGCGGCGTCAATTACCCTTTCTATATCTAGTGGTTGCACCTCCCGCTCCCGAATGGCGACAATACCATGGGAATTCATACTCCGAATATGGCTTCCAGCAATTCCCACAAAAACAGAACTGATGGAACAACCAGCCATCAGTTCAGCCTCCTCTATAGCGCGCTGAATAGAATTCACTGTTGCCTCAATATTGACTACTACTCCCTTTTTTAATCCTGATGACGGATGCATGCCAGTGCCAATAATCTCAATTGCGCCGGCTGGGTTAATAACTCCCACAATTGCCACGACCTTCGAAGTGCCAATATCCAATCCAACCAAAATATTTTCATCATCTGAACTATCCATAATTTCTTCCTCTTAAACAGGCCATTGGCCAAAACTAACCGTGTGAATGAATGAAACGGTTATAGTCTCTGATGCATCGAAAGACTCACTTTTCCAGCTGACCGCAAGACCATTGGGATATCGCAAATCTATGCGTCTAATTAGTTGACGCTTCGTGCCAAGCCCAAAATCCCATGCCAAAGCAAATCGTCGCATCCTCTGTAATATTTGGTTTCGCCCGATGATCAATTCAAAACCCTCCGAGGTAGATATGGACCATTGTCCATCTGCATCGCAGATCAGACGCTCAATGGTCAGACCAGTGGGCGCGATTTGAAGTGTTAAAGCTTGATACTGCCGCATCATTTTTTCTGAGGAAACAAAAGGTGATTCCAACTCAGGTAAGTTTCTCAATGACCTAGCATGTTTCGTTTCCAATTTCTTACCTTGGTAATTCAAAAACGCTTCCTTACCCCAACGAGCGATGGGAATCTCTTCGGACACATCAGCTAAGAGTGTGGAAGGCCATTGCCGAGTAAGCTTTACCTGCCTAATCCAAGGATGTGCTTCGATTGTTAGCTTAATTTCGCTCAAATCAAGCGATAGAAATCCCCCTTGAATCTCGTCTGTCAAAAGACTAATCAAAACCTGCTGATCGAGATGGCTAAACTTCCCGCTAACCACAACATTGGTCAAAGGCTTATCTATATTTCTGATAACCGCTCCCGTCACCAAAACACCTGTAGTCAGGAATACAAGTAAGAGCATTTTTTTAACGGGTCTCATTAATTCCTGAACTTCTATATTGGCTGGGGCCATTTTTCTTCTCGGCTTTTTTTGATTGCGTTTTGCCATTTATAAGGATGCCTCGATAATCTTTAATACCAACTGATCAAATGATATGTCAGCTGAATCTGCTGCTTTGGGAACCAAACTATGTGATGTCATACCAGGCACTGTATTGACCTCAAGCAAGAAGAACGCGCCATTTTCATCTGTCATAACATCTACCCGACCCCAGCCCCGACAATCGAGACTTTTGAAAGCTCTCAGGCAAAGATCTAGCAATTCACGTTCGCGGTTTTTGGATAAACCACTTGGACAATGGTAGCGGGTCTGATTCGAAAGATATTTTGCGTTAAAATCATAGAATTCAGAATCGGTTGATATCCTTATTGCTGGCAACGCCTTGCCATCTAAGATAGCCACGGTATATTCGTCTCCTGTTAATCGACGCTCAGCCATAACCTCCTTATCGAATTCTTTAGCATGCCGCCAAGCATCCCTGAGATCCTGCGGATCTTGCACAATAGTCATCCCGATACTGGAACCTTCTCGACAGGGCTTTACTACAATCTCTCCCCCTAAAATTTCTAGGGTATCTAGCCAGTCCGATTCCGCATCCAACCTCAAGAAATCGGCAGTGGGTAGCCCGGACCCACGCCACATCAATTTGCAACGTAATTTGTCCATTGCCAGCGCTGAAGCAACCACTCCACTTCCGGTATACGGGATTCGCAAACATTCTAATAAGCCTTGAATGGTGCCATCCTCTCCACCAGGCCCGTGCAGCGCAATAAATACTCTAGCAGGCTTGACAAGCTCTAATTGAGCTAAAAGATTATCTGCCACATCAATCATGGTATTTTCAATCGATAGCCGTTGAAGTGCCTCCCCCACGGCATCTCCGCTGGCAAGGGAGATTTCTCGCTCTGAGGAAACTCCGCCATAGAGCACTCCTACGCGACCAATCCTCCTAGCTAGGTCATTCATTATCTAAAGCCCCCATGCTCGCTTGAAGCATTGCGACTAATTTACTGACACTCCCTGCTCCTTGGGTAAGTACTATATCTCTGTCTCTAACTAGGTCCCTTAAAAGAGTGGGCACGAGCTCCAAATGCCCCACATACAGAGGTTTGATTATTCCCCGAGTTTCAATACTTTCAAGCAATCTCGGACTACTTATATCAGGTATACTTTCCTCACCAGCAGCATAAATATCCAGAAGCAGTAACTCATCCACTCGGGAAAGTACGTCAACAAATTCGTTGTAGAAATCCTTTGTCCGGCTGTAACGATGAGGCTGGAATATCATTACCAACCTTCTTTCTGGCCAACCATCGCGAACCGCGTCTATCGTCGCATTCACTTCAGTTGGATGATGTCCATAATCATCAACTAGCAGTGCATTTCCATCGGTAATGGTATAGTCACCGAGAATTTCAAATCGCCGACCTACTCCGCCAAACTTTCGGAGTCCTTCCGTAATAGACGTATCAGAAATTCCTTCATCACTCGCGACAGCTATTGCGGCGGCGGCATTCAAGGCATTATGGCGTCCAGGCATGTCCAGATTAATTGATAATGAAGGTAACCCTTCAGGACGATCAATTACGAATGAACACTGTGACTTGACGGTAGACAAATCTCTTATTCGATACTGAGAATCTAAATTAAATCCATAAGTTATTGTCGGCCTGGATACTCTCGTCAACATGCTCCGAATAACAAGATCGTCTATGCATAAAATGGCGAGTCCATAGAAAGGCAGATTGTGCAAGAACTCGACATAGGTGTTTTTTAAGCGTTCAAAATCATAGTCGTAATTTTGCATGTGGTCAGCTTCAATATTTGTTAAAACTGCGACCATTGGTTGCAAATGCAAGAAAGACGCATCGCTCTCATCTGCTTCTGCCACTAGATACTTACTCGCACCAAGCTTAGCATTTGTGCCTGCGCTGTTTACCCTTCCCCCAACCACAAATGTGGGATCCCTCCCATCCTCAGCAAAGATAGCGGAAATTAGACTCGTTGTGGTTGTTTTTCCATGAGTTCCAGCGACCGCTATGCCGTGCCGATATCGCATAAGTTCCGATAGCATCTCAGCACGTCGCACCACAGGAACGCCTGTAGAATGTGCACATTTTATTTCTATGTTCTCAAAATCTACAGCCGATGAATTAACCACGACGTCAGCTCCATCGATATTACTTGCATTGTGCCCATGAAATATAATCACTCCAATACTAGCGAGTCGTTCAATGTTGCTGTTGTATGCGATATCGGAGCCTGAGATAACATAGCCTTGATTGAATAGGACCTCTGCTATCCCACACATACCGCTTCCACCAATTCCAACAAAATGGATGCGTTTAATCCTTCTCATGTCCGGAGGTTGAAGAAAATCATGCTTCAACATAAGAATGTTCCAAGCAAGTTTTAGCCACTTGTTCTGCAGCATTATCTTTTGCAAGTTTTCGGGCAGCCATTGCCATATCTAATCTATTGCAAGGTTTAACGGCCAACTCAACAATCAGTTCACCCAATAATTCAGATGTTAAATCCGCTTGCTGATATATAACTGCGGCACCATTTGCCTCTAGAAAACGCGCATTAGCCGTTTGATGATCATCGATCGCATGTGGAAAAGGTATGAGAATAGAACCCAATCCGACGCTTGTAAGTTCAGCTATAGTTAACGCTCCAGAGCGACAAATAACAAAGTCTGCCCAACTATAAGCATTCTCCATAACGTCTATGAATTTAGTGACATTTGCTTCTATATCGTACGCCGAGTAAAGGGCTTTCGTCATACTCAAATGTGATCTACCAGTCTGATGCCAAATACTGGGTCTTTGAGCAGCTCCAATCTCAGCAATAGCGGCTGGAACTAATTCATTAATTGCTTTTGAACCGCGACTCCCGCCAAGCACGAGGAGATTCACAGGTCCTTTCCTAGAACTCAGGCGGTTTTCTGGCGCCGCCAATCTGGTTATCGCAGAACGAACTGGGTTCCCCACCCAACTGGCACCGCGCAATGTACCCGGGAAACCCTCCAAAACAGAGTTTGCAAATTTACTAACGAGTCGATTTGTAGTTCCGGGAACGGCGTTTTGTTCATGCACGACAAGTGGAATATTTTTTATCCAAGCTGCCATTGCCCCCGGGGCTGAAACAAAACCACCCATGCCCAAAACTACATCCGGCCCAAAGTCCTCTAGTACTTTGAAAGCCTGATTTATCGACCGATACAGCAGAGAAGGCGCTCTCGCTAAAGCCATCAGACCTTTACCCCGAATACCTTCGATTTCAATAAAATTGAGAGGAATATCATGACTTGGAACAAGATCGGCTTCGAGGCCGTTGCGCGTTCCCAACCAAGATAAATCCACTGCAGAGTGTCGAAGTTCATCTGCAACCGCTAACGCTGGAAATACATGACCACCTGTCCCACCGGCCATTATCAAGACACGCGGACGAATATTATCGGGCATTTTTTCGCCCCCCATTGATACTTCTAGCGTGCTTAAGCTCATGGCTGAAACGCATTAATATCCCAATCGCTGTCAGGCAACAGACAAGACTGGTACCGCCATAACTGACGAAAGGCAAGGTAAGGCCTTTGGTGGGCAATAAACCGGAGTTAACCCCGATATTTATAAAAGTCTGTCCACTAATTAAAAGTCCCAATCCCATTGTTGCGTATGTGGCATACCAATTTTTGGTTTTCAATGCACGGTGACTCAAAATAAAAATACGGCCAACCAGAATACTAAAGATTAACAAGAGAATAATGATTCCAAGAAAACCAAACTCTTCGGCATAAATTGCGAAGATAAAATCTGTATAACCATCGGGGAGAAATTGCATTTTTTGCACCGAATGACCCAGTCCCACCCCAAACCACTCTCCCCGACCTAAGGCAATTAGAGATTGAATCAGTTGATAACCGTTATCATCCGGATCTGCCCAAGGATTTGTAAATGCTATTATGCGGTTCCATCGGTACTCTGATAGTCTGACCAAAGCAAATAATCCTGCAAGCGCTGCAACGACTATTAAAAAAAAGAATCTTAAACTAATGCCGCCCAAAAATATTAGCGCCAACGAAATTCCAGAGATAACAACAACGGAACCATAGTCCGGCTGCAAAATTAGCAACATGTTGATAATTATCATTATAGTGAGCAGGAATAACCATTGTCGCTGATCTCTCGGCTGGTGTTCGCTGTCTCTAGTGAGCGACGCACTTAAAAAACAAATCATGGCTAACTTAACTAATTCTGATACCTGTATCGTAATTCCTCCTATAACCAACCACCTTTTGCTGCCATTGAGTTCACGACCAATATCTGGCACTAAAACAAGCACCAAGAGCAGGATAGCGCTCAGCACAAATAATCTGTTTTTTTTGTACCACCAACCTGATGGAACGAAGAAAGAAACGCTCATTGCAAATAAACCAATCAATAGATAGAGGGAATGACGTCTCACGAAAAAAAGTTCGCTGCCGAAACGCTGCTCTGCATAACTAAAAGATGCGGAAGCCACCATTACGAAGCCCAACGATATCAGCATTAATGTGGGAACTAGTAGGTATAAGTCAAAATACCACCGCTCGAAGATTGATTCGCTCTCGATTCTATCTATCACAGGGATCATGAAGCCTCCCGAGAACTATATTGTTTATCAATGTCACGCACTGCTCGTTGAAATTGAGCCCCGCGATCAGCAAAATCCAAAAACATGTCAAAACTGGCACACGCCGGCGAGAGCAGTACTACGTCATCTGGTTTTGCTTCAGCATGCGCAGAAGCGACACATTCCTCAATTGTGTTCATGCATCGCACTGGAACCACGTCACCGAGGATCTGAGATAATTCATAAGAAGCCTGTCCCAGAAGCAAACAATACTTAACCGATTTACGCACCGGATCGCGGAGTGCACCATAGTCATCGTGTTTTGATTGTCCACCAGCTATGAGAATAATATTTCTTTTGGATATCATCGAAAAACCAGAAATAGCCGCACAAACCGCTCCAACGTTTGTAGCTTTTGAATCATCGATGTAAAGAACCCTGTTAATATAGGCAACGCGTTCACAGCGATGCGGTAAGCCTCGAAATTCTCTGAGTGTCTCTATCATCGAGTCTTCTGGCAAACCAACGCAAGAGCCCAAGGCGAGTGCTGCCAGAGCGTTCTGCACGTTATGTTTACCCATGAGCGCCAAATCCTGCGCTCGCAATAATCGCTTACCTGATCCTACCAACCACAGCTCGTCCAATTGATCGCATATTCCAAAATCGTCCGCTTCGGGCAGATCGACGCCAAAACTTGTTACCGCAAGATTATGATTCGATGAGGGGTAAGTTTTGAATTCTTGACGATTAGCTACCGCCTTAACAGCGCCGATAAAAATGCGTTGCTTGGCCAAATGATAATGTTCAAAACTTTCATAACGATCTAAGTGGTCTGGTGACAAATTCAGTATGGCGCTAACCGCCCCCTGACAATCCTCCGCCAACTCCAACTGAAAACTGGATAATTCAATAACATATATTTCAGTCTTTTTATCCAACAGATCGAGCATTGGAGGGCCAAGATTCCCTCCAATTGCAACTTTTTTTCCACTTTTTTTAGCCATCTCTCCGATTAGTGAGGTCACTGTGCTTTTACCATTGGACCCTGTGATTGCAATAATGGGCGCTCTAGCATGTTCAAAAAAAATCGTGACGTCTCCTATCAACTTGATCCCTTTTTCTCTGGCCACCTTAAGAATTGGAATATCAGGATGTATCCCGGGACTAACTACGATTGTTTCAATGGAGTCGAAAAAATATCCATCAAATCTTTCTAATACGAAACGCGCTTTCGGATATTTCTGCTTTGCCTCTTCCAACAAGGGTGGATTACTGCGGGTATCAGCAAAGACAAACGGTATATTCTGTCTCTCAAAAAATTTGGCCACAGAAAATCCTGTGGCACCTATACCAAGAATCGCGAGAGAAATACTATTCCATTCAGTCCTGACCATTCTTTAAAGCACTCTTTTATTTAACGCAATTTCAAGGTAGCAAGACCAATTAGCACAAGAACCACCGTTATGATCCAGAAACGCACAATCACCCTCGGTTCAGGCCAACCCTTTAACTCGAAATGATGATGGAGTGGCGCCATACGGAAAATTCGCTTACCGGTAAGCTTGAAAGATGCCACCTGGATAATTACCGACACTGTCTCTATTACAAAAACACCTCCCATGATAAAAAGAACAATCTCTTGTCTAACAATTACTGCTATAGCTCCCAAAGCAGCGCCCAAAGCTAAAGCACCTACGTCTCCCATGAATACCATCGCGGGATAAGTATTGAACCAAAGGAATCCGAGGCCGGCGCCGCAAATTGAGGCGGTAAAGACCACCAACTCGCCAGCACCGCTAATGAAAGGAATATTGAGATAATTTGCAAACTGATAATTTCCACTCAAATAAGCAAAGATCCCTAATGCACCACCGACGAGAACTGTCGGCATAATTGCCAAGCCATCAAGTCCATCGGTGAGGTTCACGGCGTTACTGGAGCCCACTATGACAAAATAGGCAAAGATTATGAAAAAAGGACCAAGATCTAACGAAACAGATTTAAAAAAAGGAACGATCAGTTGTGTCTCTGCTTCCGATTGCGCGGTATAATAGATAACAAACGCTGAGATCAATCCAAAGACCGATTGCCAAAGATACTTCCATCCAGCTGATAGCCCACGAGGGTTCTTTTCTACTACCTTTCGGTAATCATCGATCCATCCCACTACCCCGAATGAAAATGTGACTCCCAGAACAATCCAAATGTAGCGGTTTTCTAAATCCCCCCACAATAATGTACTCGAAAATATAGCCAATAATATCAGCGCTCCGCCCATTGTTGGAGTCCCAGCTTTTGAGAGATGCGTTTTAGGGCCATCACTTCTGATAGCTTGCCCGACTTGCAAGAAATTGAGGCGCCTGATAACAATCGGACCTAGGATCCAACTAATCGCCAAAGCAGTCAAAACTGCCAATATTCCGCGCAATGTTAGATACTGAAAAACCGACATAGGGCTATAGAACTGAGTGAAATATTCACTAATCCAAAGAAGCATTTTAATGTCCTCTTCCATACAAATATTCTGCAACACGCTCCATAGCCGAGCTCCTAGATCCTTTCACTAAAAAAGTTACTTGCTCGGTATTGTCTAAAGCCTCTAAGTACATAATCAATTCCTCAAATGTATCGAAGTGCTTGCCACCAAATATTTCGCTAGCATGCCGACTCAAAGTACCCATACTAAGCAAGTCTTCGATGCCCGATCGAACGGCATACTCACCTACTTTTCTATGCATTAATGGCGCTTGAGAGCCAAGCTCAGCCATATCTCCAAGGATCAAAATGCGCCGATAAGATCTTCGAGCCAGCACATCTATAGCTGCAATTGCAGATTCTGGATTTGCGTTATAACTATCATCAATAACCCATCCTCCAGTTGGCAAACTCCTCGTTTCGAGTCGTCCTGGCAGAGCGCTGAGCGAACTCAAGCCACTCACAATCTCCTTAAGACCAGCACCTGCAGCTATAGAACACGTAGCTGCCGCCAAGGCATTTTCAACAGAATGTTTACCCGGCACTGACAGCTTTACATGTCGATTCTCTTTAGTTGCAGAATTAACTTCAGTAACAAGCCAAAACTCATAACAACCATCAGACATTAACTGAAGATCTTCCGCTCTAACGTTCGCAGCCACGTTTGACAATGAAAAAGTTAAACAAGGCCGATCGCCACAAATGACTCTCCAGTCTTCTGTATATTCGAGATCAAGATTAATTACCGCAGTTCCTTGCGGAGAGAGACCACTGTATATTTCTGCCTTGGCAGCCGCAGTTCCTTCTAGGCTCCCAAAGCCCTCAATGTGGGCACTTTGGATATTATTTATGAGGCTTATGGTTGGTCGAGCTATGGTGCATAAATATTTAATGTCACCGATTTTGTTAGCGCCCATCTCAAGAACTAAAAACTCAGCCGATTGAGGCAGAGATAAAATTGTTAATGGCACACCGATCTGATTATTATAGTTACCAAGGGTCGAGTGAACCGTTCCACACCTCTTTAGAATTGCTGCAACAAATTCTTTTACTGAGGTTTTTCCGCTACTACCGGTGACAGCGATCACAGGCCCATCAAACATTTCCCGTCGCAACTTGGCCAAATCTCCCAATGCGATCGTGGTATCTGGCACAACCCATTGAGCCACCCCTCTATGCGGGCAGAAAGTCGATACCACAGCACCACAAATCTCTGTCTCGATCTTATCAAGATAATCATGAGCGTCATGCGTAGGACCTTTGATAGCAATAAAAAGATCACCATTATTCACTATTCGGGTATCGATACAAACGCGGCTGAATTGGCAATCTGGATTTGTAAGAGTTCCGCCAAATTGGGCCGCTGCGTCAGCGAGGGATAGACGCGCCATCATAGTCCGGCTCCTGTCAAATCATTCAGAGCCAATTTAGCTTGCGTCTGGTCACTAAAAGCGAATGTTTGATGGGATAGCTGCTGGTACTCTTCGTGTCCCTTACCTGCAATAAGAATTAGATCATCAGGCGAGGCATGCGAAATAGCATGCCTGATGGCTGAACGCCGATCCATTTCAACAACGACCTTTCCAATCATACCCATCTTGATATGACTGATGATTGCCTCCTCTGATTCGCCTCTTGGATTGTCATTGGTAATTACCACATAATCGGCATAGCGTTCTGCAATTGCACCCATCTTAGAACGCTTGCCTATATCCCGTTCTCCACCACAACCAAAAACAACCCACAATTTACCCCTGCCATGCGAACGCAAAGTAATAAGGACTTTTTCCAGTGCATCTGGTGTGTGAGCATAGTCGACTATTACGCCCGGTTTTGCTTCGGCATTGATAAGCTCCATTCGACCCGCAGGGGATTTGAGCATTGGCAATTTTGAAAGAACCTCTGAAAAAGGGTACCTAGTCCCTACTGTCGCAATAACCGATAATAAATTGGCCAAATTAAATTGGCCAATTAGGGGGGATTGCAGCTGTCCCTCTCCCCATGGCGAAACCACTGTTGCACTGAGCCCTTGAATATCTAGCTTAATGTCTCGGCAATAAATGTCAGCAGAGGCGTTGTCCAAGCTGTAAGTCAGAAACTCCGCACCCGATTCTGTTTTTTTTATGAGTTTCTGACTGAAAGCATCATCTAAATTGAGCACAGCAAAGTTGACACCCGGCTTCTCAAAAAGTAGAGCTTTTGCCTTTCCATAAGATGCCATATCAAGATGGTAATCAAGGTGGTCTCGACTTAGATTGGTAAAAACCGCATCATCAATGTCAACACCATCTAGCCGACCTTGCGCTAGCGCATGAGAAGATGCTTCCAAGGCGACCATCTCAACGCCTTGCTCTTCGAAATCAGCCAATATCTTTTGCAAACGAATAGAATCAGGAGTCGTCAAGTTCGTCTCCCGCGTCGAGCCATTAAAGGTTAAGTCGGCAGCGCGCGTTCCGTGGCCCAAGGTGCCTATGTACCCGGTCTTCGCTCCCAGCTGATTAACCAATTCCGAGATCAACCAACAACATGAAGTTTTTCCATTAGTACCCGTCACCGAAGATATATGCAATCGCTCAGAGGGGTTGCCATAAAACTTTGACGCTAGCCCCGCTAATATTTCACTCAAATTATTTAAAGGAATCAATGGCACCGGAGGATATGGAATTGCCTCATATAACTTCCTATCCACTGCTATCGCTGAAGCGCCTCGCTTCACAGCTTCATCAATGAAATTCAAACCACTATTTTTCGATCCAGACAGCGCAAAAAACAAATCTCCGGGCTCTACCTCACGACTATCCTGGCAGAGACCACGTAATGGAAGATCTCGATAAGCTTTTGGACACTCCATTGCTTCAAGCAGCTTTGCGAGAGCCATTACTCGCTTGCCCGACCTATTCATCACGATTCATCTCCGAGTTCTGCGTAATCAATGCTTTTCGCCAGAGAAAACTGGCCATCAAGCATATCAGGCTTGACTTGCAGGAGACGCAACGCGTTACCCATAACGTCCGAAAAAACAGGTGCCGCTACCTGACCGCCGGAATGCAATCCCCTATCTGGTTCATCAATCACGACTACGGTGACAAGACGCGGTTGAACTGCAGGAGCCAGACCAGCGAATACAGCCGTGTACCGACTTTCATCATATCCTCCAATCGAACTGATTTTGTGCGATGTCCCCGTCTTACCTGCTACAGAATAACCCTCAATAACGGCTCTTCTTCCTGTCCCATTGATTCCTGTAGCCATTCTTAACATTCGACGAACTTTGACAACCAACTCTGAATCAAAAACGCGAGTGACCTCTAGCGGTTGATCATGCCTCAAAAGCGAGACTTCCCGCCGATTACCGTTGTTTGCAATTACTGAGTAGGCCCGCGCTAATTGCAAGGCAGTTACATTCAAACCATAGCCAAAGGCAAAAGTTGCCTGCGTTACTGGATCCCAGGTAACATGCGCCGGGAGATTTCCGGTCGCCTCAGCAGGGAATCCACTTCCAGTGCTTTCACCAAGCCCAACCCGCTGAAATAAAGCGTGCGTTGAGTAAGGATTCAGTTGAAGCGCTATCTTAGTAGTTCCTACCTGACTAGACCTTACCAGTATCTCTGTCATATTCAGAATGCCGAAATCTCTCGGATCATCGAAAATCTTATTTTCAACTTTTATCCATCCAGGAGTGGTATCTACTTTGGAGTTAACTCCAAATTCACCACTTTCCAAAGCTGCAAGAATTGTGAAAGGTTTTACCGTCGATCCTGGCTCTATGAGATCGACCATCGCCCGATTTCGAACTGGATCAAATTTTAGGCCCACTCGATCATTAGGATTAAAAGATGGCTGGTTTGCCATTGCCAATATCTCGCCAGACATAGCATCCAAGACCACAACAGAGCCTGATTTTGCGTGGTTTTTCTGCACAGCCTCCTTTAGCGATCTGTAGGCAGCATATTGCACACGTAGATCGATACCCAAATGAAGATCCTTGCCAGGCTTGGCCTCCTTGACTTTCGAAAGATGATTAATTACATGCTGTCTATTATCAATTTGCACCTTCAACTCGCCGCTTTCTCCGCTCAACCAAGCGTCATAAGCAAGCTCAATTCCCTCTATACCTTTATCCTTGCGATTTGTCATTCCAACAATGTTCGCGGTCACTTCTCCAGCAGGATAGAAGCGCTTGAACTCATGCTCCACATTCACACCTGGTATACTGAGGGCTAATATATCTTTAGCTTTCTCTTCAGTGACAGGGTCATTGGTTAGCCGCATCCAGTTTTTATTACGGTAATAATCCAGCTTATTTTCCAATTGTGGATAAGATATCACTAGCTCATGCGCGAGCGATTTTATTTGTTTGGGCGTCGCTTTTGAAAGCAGGACTTTGGGATCAGCAGTAATGAATGACACGGGGGTGCTCACAGCCAACGGCTCACCATTCCTGTCCAAGATCAATCCTCTGTAAGCTGGAATCGAATGATGCCGGATATGTCTTGAGTCACCTTGGCGACGCAGAAATTCTGCGCCCTTTGCTTGTCCTGAAATGATTTGCAGTTGAGCGATATTGTGGCCTAAGATAAACGGTAAGGGCAGGACAAGAATCAAAAGCAAAATGAATCGCCAGCGGGAAATCGATTGAAACGTTCTCTTCTTCACCGATTTATAGTCCTCCTGACGACAAACGCCCTACAATCATAATCTCACTCGCAATAGGGTTCTCCATATTTAACTCTTCTCTTGCAAGAGCCTCTATCCGCTGCATAGAACCCCAGGTACTTAACTCAAGAATAGATTTCCCATATTCAGCTTTAAGCCTATTTCCATCTCTCTCAGCAATGGCAAGCCGCGCATAGTGATCCCTGCATAAATAAGTCACATGCGCAACCTCGAAAGCAGTCAGAACCACTGCCAGCCACAAAATAGCCACTTGTGAAACACTTAATAGTGTTCTATTTCTCTGCAACAAAATTTTCATGCTACTCGCTCAGCTACTCGCATAACTGCACTGCGCGCTCTGTTATTTTTTATTATTTCCGATTTTGATGGTTTGATGGCAGAACCAACTTTCACTAATCGAATTAATTTCTCGCTGTCAGGAATTGGTAAATTTCTGGGAAATATCTCCCTCCGCTCTTGATCGCGAATAAAACGTTTGACTCGGCGATCTTCAAGCGAATGAAAACTAATTACTACTAGTCTTCCACCTATTTTTAACATGTCCACAACATGTTCTAGAAAATGATCCAAATCTTGCAATTCGCGATTAATATAAATGCGTATTCCCTGAAAAGACTTGGTCGCCGGATGTTGTCCTCTCACCCACGATGGATGAGCTTTTTTAATTATTTCTGCCAATCTTTTAGTGCTATCGATCGGAGATTTGAAACGCTCACTAACAATGGCGGCTGATATTCGCCGAGCATATCTTTCACCACCAAATTCTTTGATGACGGAGGCAATATCCTCCTTGCTAGCAGATTGGAGCCAATCAGCAGCTGAATCTCCCGTGGTGTTATCCATTCGCATATCCAGCGGGCCGTCAGTTTGAAAAGAGAATCCGCGATCAGGGCTTTCTAGCTGAGGTGACGATACTCCTAAGTCCAGAAGAATTCCGGATACAGGATCAAGTCTTTTGTCTTTTAGCAGCCTAGGTATACAAGCAAAGGACTCACGACAAAAACTTATCCTGAATTCCTGATTAAAACGGATTCGTCCGTCATTTATTGCTTCAGGATCTTTGTCAATGGCAAGCACTGATCCTCGTTCCGACAACTTATTTAGAATCTCAAATGAATGGCCGCCTCGTCCATAGGTGCCATCTATATATAGTCCATCTGTATCGGACACGAGCGCTTCAACTGCCTCCGTTAGAAGAACTGGAGTATGCCTACCCATCACAGCGGTGCTTTACCAAGAAAGTTTTTTAAGCGCATCTGACATTTTTTCCTTGTCTAGCAGCATCGAACGATAGTTTTCTTGTGATTTGTCTCTCTCTAGATTCCAATTATTCTCTGACCAAAGTTCCAGTCTCTGAGTTCGACCCACCAAAATTAGTTTTTTTTCAAATTCAGCATAATCCCTCAGTTCCTGCGGAATTAGCACCCTGCCGTTGTTGTCTATTTGGACGTCTTTAGCCTGCCCCACTACAAATCTACTTAACATTTCTCCAAGTTCATCGAATGCTGGCAGAGCTGCGACGTTTTCTTCAAACTTCCTCCACGCAGGGAGTGGGGAAAGCGTTAAACAGGTCGATTTCATATCGATAGTGATAACAAGCTCCCCACCACAGATACTTTCAAGGACCGCACGATAGCGCGTCGGAATCGCCATCCGACCTTTGGAGTCCATATTTATTGGATCACTACCTCGAAACAAACCTTAAATCCTAAATGCCCGTTAAAAAAAATTCCACGATTTACCACTTTTATCCATTTATGCACACTATTGTTACAACAAATCAAAGTCAACCCCCAAGAAATGCGGAAAAACATAGAAAAATCAGATAGTTCTGAGTTTAAGCGTAGCTTAGAGAATCAGTGTTATAGCAAGAATAAGAATAAACAATGTAAAACAGGCAAATGGCTCGATAACTTCATGTAAATTATAGATATAAGGCGTGGTTTAGATTAAAGAGGCATATAAAAGTTATTTTTATACTTATTCTGAATATAAAATCCCGTTTTGGTCTGTGCAAGTGCCGGAATTAGCATCAGCATTAACATGCCAAGCATTCGGTGAGCCAACCTATAAGCCGGGTTCTGTCTAGGACAGTCATTCATCTAGGACGAGCGTCACCGCTTGCCTCTTGCGACCTACCCGTCTCCAGCGCGGGTCACGCCAAAGGAAACCTATTTGGTCTTGCTCCGAACGGGGTTTGCCCTGCCACCATTGTTACCAATAGCGCGGTGCGCTCTTACCGCACCCTTTCACCCTTACCTTATCGATAATAACATCTAAAGGCGGTTTGCTTTCTGCGGCACTTTCCGTAGACTCTCGCCCCCCAGGTGTTACCTGGCGTCCTACCCTATGGAGCCCGGACTTTCCTCTGCAATGTTAAAAATGGAAAACTATTTTCCAATCCAAAATTACAGCGACTGCCTAGTTGACTCAAGTTGGAGTTTAACACACTTGTCACAGAAACTATGGCGTCTGAACTTTTTTTGTCGCTTCGATACATCAGCCTTTTAATACATGCCCATCTGGCAACTGTTTAAATACCCACAAAGCGAGTTTATGACGCATATTCGGGTCGCTGATCTTATCTTTAGCTAAGGGTTGAATAAGCTTATCCTCGACCAGAACACGATAAAGGAACTCCACTTTTAATTTCGCTGAGTCATGATCCTCAATTTCCCCATAACCCCGCTTTTCAACATAGACTGACCCAATGTGCAATGCTTTTTTTAAAAGCTCATTTTCATGTTTCAATTTGACCATCGAATACTACCATCAAAAGCGTTCACCCAACAAACCTTCGAGCGTTGAAAAACAATCTCATCCATCCACTATTTTCACCCCAGTCATCCGGGTGCCAAGAGTTTTGAACAGCTCGGAATACCCTTTCTGGATGAGGCATCATTAAAGTAACTCGCCCGTCCTCACTGCAAAACCCTGTGATACCACCAGGCGAGCCATTAGGATTTTCGGGATAATTTGTGGTGATTTGCAAATTATTATCAATAAATCGAAGTGCCACAAGGCCGTTAGCCTCAAGTTGACTCTGTAGTTCCACCGATCGAAATTGAGCTCGCCCTTCACCATGAGCGATGGCTATGGGCAAATGAGATTCTGACATGTTGTTAAGCAAGACTGAAGGACTCTTTTCAATTTTAACTAACGAAAAACGAGCCTCAAATTGCTCCGACAAATTCCGTTTGAATTCTGGCCAAAACTGCGATCCAGGAATTAAATCTCTCAGTTGTGACAACATTTGGCATCCGTTACATACGCCCAAACCAAAAGTTTCAGAACGCCGAAAGAAATTTTCAAATTGATCTCGAGCCCGTGAATTGAAAAGGATTGTCTTAGCCCATCCTTGGCCAGCTCCCAAAACATCCCCGTAAGAAAAACCACCGCAAGCCACCAAGCCAAAAAAGTCATCAAGACTTACCCGACCAGCCAAAATATCACTCATATGAACATCCACAGAAGAAAAACTTGCTTTATCAAAGGCGGCAGCCATTTCAACATGCCCGTTTACACCTTGTTCTCTAAGAATTGCTACCTTGGGCTTCACTCCCGAGAGAAAGGCCGGCAAAAGCATCTCATCCTGCGGATCATAGCTTAGCCCAACTGATAGCCCGGGATCATGGAGCAGAGATTTTGAAAATTCTTCCTTAGCGCATTCGCTATTATCTCTAAGAGATGCCATCCTATATGAGGTTTCAGCCCATATTTGTTCCAACTTGCCCCTAGGTTCACTGAAAACTTGGGCTCCTTGAACGTTAATGCATATCAGGTCATCGTTATTTAAAGTACCAATGTCTTCAGCAGGCACTCCCGCTACTCGGAAGCGCTTAATTATTTCCGAGCTATCCTCCGCAAGAACTTGAATTACCGCTCCAAGTTCCTCATTAAACAAAATAGGAATTAATCCAGGCGCATTCTGCTTTATGTCGAGGGTGATGCCCACACGACCGGCAAAGGACATTTCAACCAGAGCCGCGGCCAATCCCCCATCAGAACGGTCGTGGTAAGCAAGAATATCACCCGACTGATTGAGATCTTGCAAAGTATTAAAAAAGCCTTGTAATACGGTCGGATCCTCCAAATCTGGGCAGTTTTCACCCAAATGATTATTTACCTGAGCTAATATTGAACCTCCCAAACGGTTAGCACCTTGACCAAGATCCAGAAATAATAATCGACTTTCGCCTTTATCGACGCGCAATTGCGGGGTCAAGGTTCTTCTCACATCGAGGACTGGGCTAAAAGCACTTACAACAAGTGATAGCGGCGCAGTCACTGACTTGCTTTCTATTCCATCTGTCCAGATAGTACTCATTGACATTGAATCTTTGCCCACCGGGATGCTTATTCCCAAGCGAGGACAAAGCTCCATTCCGACAGCTTTGACCGTTGAAAATAGCTTCTCATCTTCACCGGGGCTTCCAGCAGCGCACATCCAATTCGCAGAAAGACACACATCCGACAGTTTAGAGATTCGAGAAGCTGCGATATTAGTTATTGCTTCGCCTATGGCCATTCGACCCGATGCTGGAGCATTCAATAAAGCTATCGGAGTCCGTTCACCCATCGCCATCGCTTCACCATAAAAACTATCATAGCTAATCGTGGTGACGGCACAATCAGCGACCGGCACCTGCCATGGTCCAACCATCTGATCGCGAGTCACCATCCCACCTACGCTTCGATCTCCAATGGTAATCAAAAACTTTTTGCTGGCCACTGTAGGGTGACGAAGTACTTTATCGAAGCTATCGTTAAGATCGAAAGAATCAGTTTGAAATGGCGCAGTTTGGGTCGCCAATTTAACGGCTTCTCGGTGCACTCTAGGGGGCTTGCCAAATAAGATAGACATCGGCAAATCAACCGTGGTAGCGTTGAGGAGTCTGTCATTTACCCGAATGAAACGATCTTTCGTAGCCTCCCCCACTATGGCATAAGGGCATCGCTCCCTTATGCAGATCGCCATAAACTTTTCTAGATTCTTTTCTGCTACTGCTAAGACATAACGTTCTTGAGCCTCATTGCACCATATTTCCATCGGCGACATGCCCAGATCATCATTGGGAATTTCTCTCAGTTCAAATCTTCCCCCTGCACCTCCATCTTTCACCAGCTCTGGCAAAGCATTTGACAAGCCTCCAGCCCCAACATCATGGATGAAGGCTATTGGGTTATCTTCTCCGAGCTGCCAACACTGATCGATCACTTCCTGACACCGCCGCTCAAGCTCAGGGTTTTGCCGTTGCACTGACCCGAAATCTAAGTCGCTATGACTGGTGCCAGATTTCATGGAAGAAGCCGCTCCACCTCCCAGACCAATAAGCATAGCAGGCCCACCTATGACCAGAAGCTTGTCACCAAATTCAATGCTTTGCTTATGCACATGCTCCGCACGGATATTACCATGCCCCCCAGCAATCATGATTGGTTTGTGGTAACCGCGACGACGCCCATCAAAAGTCACTTCAAAACTTCTGAAATAACCGCAAAGATTTGGTCGGCCAAACTCATTATTGAATGCAGCCGCTCCGATTGGACCCTCAAGCATGATATCTAAGGCTGAAACAATGCGGTCGGGATACCCATACTCTTCTTCCCAACATTGCTTATAATCAGGCACGCAAAGATTGGAAACACTAAAACCCACCAAACCGGCTTTGGGTTTTGCTCCTAGGCCTACAGCCCCCTCGTCGCGAATTTCTCCGCCAGCTCCAGTTCCAGCTCCCGCAAAGGGAGATATCGCGGTAGGATGATTGTGAGTTTCCACCTTCATGAGCAGATGGATAGATTCATGTTTGTAAGCATACTTCTTTGTGTGAGGGTCAGGAAAAAATCTGCCCCCTTGATTTCCTGCGATCACCGCCGCGTTATCTGAGTATGCAGATAGAACTCTCTGCCCACCTTTTTCGGTGGTATTTCGAATCATATCGAAGAGCGAATTCTTTCGATTGACTCCATCTATTGTCCAGCTTCCATTGAAAATCTTATGTCTGCAATGCTCCGAATTCGCTTGGGCAAACATCATAAGTTCAGTATCGGAAGGGTTTCGTTCCAACCCCTGGAACGAGGAAACCAAGAAGTCAATTTCATCATCGGCGAGCGCCAATCCAAGATCCGCATTTGCTTTATTGAGAGCCGAAATACCGCCGGTCAATACATCAATATGGGTATGGTTTGCTGGCGAACCGTGAGCAAACAATGCTGCTCCCTGGGCAGCAGAGTGCAGCACCGTCTCTAACATTTGATCATGAATCAGGTCAGCTATTAACTCTTTTTCGCCCGCCGAGGGTTCCGAAAAAAATGATATTTGATGCGCTATACCACGTTCAATGCGTCGCACTGCATTCAACCCGCAGTTATGAGCAATATCCGTAGCCTTGCTAGCCCAAGGGGATATAGTTCCAAGGCGAGGAACCACTAGGAAAAGCAGACTCCCAGGGTTATCCTTAGCATGGTGCTCAGAGACGCCCAGCAGATCTTCAAGAATTTCTTTCTCATTAACCGAAAGCAGAGTTTCGTTATCAACAAAAAAAACATTATCTGCCGCTAGCGACTGTATATTCGGAACTTGAGTCCGCAGTCTCAACAACAGCCGTCTATATTTGAACTCGGAAGTTAAAGACTCTCCGTAAAGAGTAATCATAAATATCTAACTCGCAAAAACCTTCCTCATTTTAGCTTAAAAAAAAAGCAAGTGCAGACTGAGTGTTTAAGAAAGACTACAATTTAAACCAATAAGGGCAAAAAGCTGCACAAGCCCCCACTCTTTAAGCATAACTAAACAGATCACTGCAAATGAGCGACCGAGAAAAGACAACACCCACCAAAAATAACTTGATATTTTTTCCCGTGGCGCCTCTGATCCTCTTAATCGCCATCAGTACGCTTGATAGAAAGACCGACCTTCAAAGACTGTCAGAAAAAGGCTCAATAACACTAATGACAACCATTAGCCCGATCACATATTTCTGGGATCAAAGTGGCCAACATGGTTTCGAATTCATCATCGCGAAGGCTTTTGCCGAGAGCCTTGGCTTGAAACTAAATGTTTTAGTGGTAGAGTCGCTCCAAGAACTATTTTCTGTGAATCGTCGAGCAGCTGATTTTGTCGCCGCTAACATCCCTCAAAGTGAAGCTCTTAATCGATCGCTCAAGGTTGCGATGCCGCACTATCAAGTAACTCAGCAACTGATATATGGAAAGATCGGCCAAAAGCCTCTTGATCTGCATTCACTCAGCGGATCCTTAGCCACATTAAAAAGTTTTTCTCATAATCAAGAATTACATAATATCAATAATTCTCAATTGTCTATAACCGAAATAGACTCTGCCAATAGCAGCGATCTTGTAAAGATGGTCCACGAGAGCGAAGTAGACTTCGCGGTAGTGGATTCGCTAACGTATACGGTCACTCGGCACATCTACCACAAGGCAAAGCTCGCGAAAATAAGCCTCGACTCTCAGAGCATATCGTGGTTTTTCCCTAAAGGTAGCGATGACAGTCTCATAGAAGCCGCAAACAATTTCCTTGAAGACTTTCGATCAACCGGCAAGCTAATCAAGCTTAAACGACGCCTTTTCTCCCACTCAAAGCGTTTCTCAGCTGCTAACTCAGAGACGCTAGAAAAAATGGTGTCAACCCGCCTTCCAAGTTACTTGGAAATGTTTATAAAAGCCGGTAAGACTAATGATCTGGAATGGGAACTGCTGGCGGCGATAAGTTATCAAGAATCACATTGGAACCCCGAGGCTAAATCACCCACCGGCGTGCGTGGTATGATGATGTTGACCAAGCGCACCGCACTAGAAATGCAGGTTAAGAACCGACTTGATGCGGAGCAAAGCATCGATGGAGGAAGTAGATACCTGGCGAAACTTAAAGCTCGGTTACCCGAGGAAATTACCGGTCCTGACCGTACTTGGTTCGCGCTAGCAGCATACAATGTGGGCTATGGACACATGGAGGATGCAAGAAAACTCACATCACGAGCTAACAAAAACCCGAATCTATGGGTAAATGTGCGCGACCACCTAAACTTACTTAGAAATAGAGATGTGTATCGGACTGTGAGGCATGGTTACGCTCGGGGCGATGAGGCGGTCGCCTATGTCGATAACATCCGTTACTATACTAACTACATCAGACTTCACTTCATATCTCAACGAAATCGCGAGAAATAACAGGCCCTTCTTGCCCCCCTATGCTCTCTAAAGTTAGGCTACTCTCTAGGCTTGCGGCGTGCAGCAAAAAATTCTTTCATAAGATTACTGCATTTATCATGCAAAACTCCCCCATACCAATCAACAGAATGGTTAAAATGTGTTTTTTCCAGCAGCTGTAAGTGACTTTGCAACGCCCCTGCTCGAGGTTCCAAAGCACCAAAAATAACACGCCTAATCCTCGCATGCAGAATGGCGCCAACGCACATTGCGCAGGGCTCTATTGTGACATAGAGGTCACAATCAACTAAGCGATAGTTGGATAGTTTTTTTGCGGCGGATCTTATTGCGACTAGCTCCGCATGTGCGGTCGGATCACATGTTGAAATCGATTGGTTAAACCCTGATGCAATGATCTGATCACCGCTGACAAGAACTGCGCCAACGGGCACCTCTCCAGCTGTTTGGGCAAACTCTGCCATTTGCAAAGCTTCGCGCATAAAGTGCTCATCACGCATTGCGACACCCTCTGAAGTTCCCACTTTCTTAGCGTCCTCTTCCTATTGCTCTTAAAAGTCTTCCCGTATCCCATCGTGGGAATGCTTGTATCATGCATACAACATATCAATCCTAAGACATTAATCCTCTCAGACAATGGAGCTTAAATGTCAATAGATCAAGAGTTGGAGTTGAATTGTTGTTAGCGGGGTGACATTTTAATGACACTCAGATTGAAATTGAAAAACATTGGTATTAGCACTAAGTTTAGCAGGGCATGAATCCAAAGAATCTGCACCGCGATGAGCTCGGAGCTCCACAACGACGTCAAAAAGACGAAACCTAGAACAACCACAGAACGAACAACTTCCAACCAAGTTGCAGTTTTTCTCCTACCTAAATCTAAATGGCCAGCACTAATGAATGCAGACGCTGCGACAACAATCGCGAACGACGCGATTTCAAATTCAGTAAGATTTTTTTCGGAAATAATTACAATAAACGTTAGGAAGCTATATGCGACAAATTGCGAAACAGCAAAAACCTGGTGATTCAGAGATGTTCTGGTTTCGTACTTTACCTGATTTGGACTTGTCAAATTATGTGTTGGAAAACGCTCCTGAACGTCTTTGGGCCGCCATCCAGTCCTAGAACCCCAAACTCTCAACTTATCTTTTAGCCTCTCAGTTTGCCACGCGTCACATACCATCTGATGATATACTTCCGTGTTTGCCCATAGTGGATTCCAACTGCGCAAAGGCTTTAAGGTGCCGTAGATTGGTTTTTCCAAGACAGTTTCATCTACGAAAGTTCCGAAAACCCTATCCCACAGGATAAATACCCCACCATAGTTAGCGTCTATATAACGCTTATTACAGGCATGATGTACCCGGTGATTTGAGGGGGTCACTAGAAATTTCTCCAGAAAGCCTAGTTTACCGACATGTTCAGTATGGACCCAAAACTGATAGACCAGATTAACTCCTGCAATCGTGACGAAAACGTCAAACGGCACGCCCACTAAAAACATTGGGACATAGAAGATCCACGCAAATAAAAAAGAGGTGCTGGTCTGCCTAAGTGCGGTCCCCAAATTATAATCCTCGCTCTGATGATGCACTACATGACTAGCCCATAAAAGGGTTCTCTCATGGGATAGACGATGTTGCCAATAGTAGCAAAAGTCGTAAAGCAGGAAAGCGAAGAGCCATGTAATCCAAGAGTCAAGAGGCATCAGGTTCGGCTTCAAGTGTCGAAGAATTGTCGCATAGACCAAACTATTGATCCCTAGATTCAAAACCGATGGAAACCGACTCAAGACACCCAATGTCAAGCTACAGAGAGTATCATTGAGCCGATACGTGTTTTTTTGTTTGTGAATCCCATACAAGAATTCACACAACATCAGCACACCAAAAACTGGGATTGAATATAAAATAACGTGTGATTGCCCCATGGCCGGCGGCTCTGTGCCCCTCAGAAAATTATATTATAAATTTTGGTGACTTCTGATTTTCTCAATTATCTCTACTCTCTGACAACTTGGTTTCATCAAAGGTCAGGTACAATTCGATTAGCGGGTTCACACTTATGGTCCAAAGGCCAGTAAACGGAGTGTTGAGATCGGCAATCACAATGTATAGTAAATGCACGCAAGCCGTTATCGATCCAACCATAAAACAATGAATCCAAGGTTCCATGCCAGCATTTATGATAAAAGCAGCTACTATCACCATTGACATATAAATTACGAGATGTTTCAAACGCGGGGGCAACTGCTGGTTTGCAATGCTAATCCGTTCCGTACGGAGACTGGTAATCGATGACATCTCCGATATCAAAAAGTGCAAGGCCTCGCGATCACTCTCATTATTTACCTCCACTGTATTAACAGCATGCATGACGTCATATAGCTCCTTCGAGGTATCCGAGTTGAGCACGGCATAATCGTCATTCATAGTTCTCCACTCAACAGTGGCAACCGAGTGGACATATTCTTGCAATTCTTTTTTTACAGATCGTTTAATGTCTTCTTGACCGTCCACATAAAGAAGAAAGTCTCTTACGTCACTAATGGCATTCAGCTCAGCTTCTACAACTTCAGATAACTTGTTAAAACGGTTTAAAACCTCAACCAATAAAAAGCCCGATACTATTGCATAGATCATGCCGAAAACCGAATAAAATTCCTCCCAAGGGGCAAGACCTCTTGATACCGGCGCCGTATGTTCGCCCACATTCAGCCAGAACGCGATACACATCGCAGAAAAAGTAGAAACCAATATTGGCAGCAAGGCACCTGTTACTTTATCGCGGTTTTCTTGATTAATAACGTCCATAGCTAGTAATTGTTTTGACTTATTAACGCCCATAGCTTTCCAACACATCTATAAAATTCTTTAGAGAATATATGAGCTTTAACACACACACAATTTTTTAATTAATATATTAGTTCAATGACCGATATACCGCATTTGCCATCGAATAGCAGAATCTAGCACTGAGACTTAAGAGTCGATAGTAGATTGCATTGACAAAATCTTAATCCGTTCACGACGAAGGTTGCATCTTCTCCGGGTTTGCTTTCTTCAAATAAGAACCGAATTTAGCGTCACTCCTAAAGCTATTGAAACAAAAGACGCAAATGAAAACGAAGGTCATCAAAATGATGATGGTTGGTGCCGGAGCGCTATCAATAAAAAAACTTAAATAAACCCCAGCCAATGAACATGTAAGTGACACTCCGACCGAAATCGCTACCATTGATCGAAATTCGGCGGTCAACAGCAGCGCAGTCGCCCCAGGCGTTATTAGCATAGCTATAACCAAGATCATGCCTACGGCTTTCAATGCTCCCACAATTGTCATGGAAAGAATCGACAAGAGCCCGTAATGAATCATCGACACAGGCAACCCGATAGCCTTTGCATGTTGCTGATCAAAAATAAAAACAATCAAATCACGGCCCTTGTATATGAGGAAGCCAAGCACAAATGCAGCAATCAATCCCGCATCAATGATGTCGCGCCAACTAATCCCAAGGATATCTCCAAACAATATATGGTCCAGATGGACTTCTGTCTCAATTTTAGTCATTAATACCAAGCCTAGAGCAAACATTGACGAAAAAACTACCCCCATCACCGTATCTTCCTTTAAACGGCTATTTCGTTTCAAAAAACCAGTACACAAAGCACAAAATATACCGGCAGCGAAAGCCCCAATAACGAAAGAGACGCCGGCCAAATAAGCCAGAACAACGCCGGGCAAGACTGAATGAGAGATAGCATCTCCCATTAATGACCATCCTTTTAATACCAAAAAGCAAGAAAGAATGGATGTCGGTATCGCCACTAAAAACACTATCGCAAATGCCTGAAGCATGAAAGTAAAGTCAAACGGCTGCAAGAGAACACTCACTGGAAAAGCTTCCATCATTAATGAATTCCCTCACCGGAGGAATTTATACTTGCACTGTTGTGCAAACCATCTGCGCTGCGAGACCGAGCAGCGAGATAACCGTACTTGGGCGCTATCAAAAAAACGGCCATAAAAATTGCCGCCTGCATTAGTACGATGACGCCTCCAGTAGCGCCATCTAAAAAAAAGCTCAAATACGCGCCAACTGCGGAAGTGCCAGCTCCAATCGCCACGCTTATAGAAATTATCCGGCCAAATCTGTCACTTATCAAGTAGGCAGTGGCGCCTGGGGTTATAACCATTGCTATCACCAAAAATGCACCCACCGTCTGTAGGGCTGCCACGGTACATGCGGAGAGTAAAATAAAAAATAGCATTTTTATGTGGTCAGGGTTTAAACCAATACTCTTTGCATGATTTTCATCAAAAAAAACCACCAGAATGTCTTTCCATCTCCAAACCAATATGGCTAAAGACACAGTGCTAATTATAAGCAGTTGCAGAGAGTCTTCCGGACTAATCGATAAAATATTGCCAAGCACTATGGTCGTGACATCGACAGACACTGGGGAAATTGAGACCATGAATAAACCCAAACCGAAGAATGAGCTAAAAATAAGCCCGATAATGGCATCCTCTTTCAATTTTGAACGACGGCTCAAAAAGAGCATGGTGCTTGCTGCTAGACCTCCCGAGAAAAAAGCTCCGAGGGCAAATGGCAAGCCCAGCATGTAGGCTCCGGCCACGCCAGGCACGATCGAATGCGACAGCGCGTCCCCCATCAGGGACCAACCTTTCAACATCAAATAAGCACTCAAGAAACCGCAAACACCACCAACCAAACCACTTACTAAGATCGCGCTGACCATATACTGGTAATTAAATGGTGTAAGCCAGTCCACTATTCTCTATCCGTCAGTATCCGCTGGATTAGTTTTTATCCATTTAACCGGAGTCGGGCACGGAAGAAACTTGTCGACGTCAGCTTCTCCATACAGCACTACTGGTCTCTCGTCATCAGATAAGACAGTAACCTGACGACTGTCATCATCATCATGAAGCTCTTTTCCAGTCAGCACAAAGCGTCTCAGAACTCCTCCAAAAGCCAGCTGAAGGTTATCTTGCGTAAATACTTCACGAGTTTCGCCAGCTGCTAGAACCGTCCCGTTAATTAAAACAGCTCTATCACAAAACTCGGGCACACTTCCCAAGTTGTGAGTTGAGACCAATATGACTTTGCCATCTTCCCGCATGTCCTTAAGTAGAGACATGATCTGCTCTTCAGTATTGACATCAATCCCGGTAAATGGCTCGTCTAGCAGGACAACTTCACTCTCCTGAGCCAACGCTCGAGCTAGAAAGACTCTCTTCTTCTGCCCTCCTGACAACTCGCCGATTTGACGATGCCGCAGTTCATAAATTCCGACGCGCTTCAATGCCGAAGTAACTTTTTCATTGTCTTGAGCTCTGGCCACTCTAAACATGTTCATATGGCCATAGCGGCCCATCATAACCACATCTTCGACCAGAACTGGAAAATTCCAATCAATGTCTTCAGATTGAGGTACATAGGCGACCTGATTCGCTTTCATTGCCGCAGAAACGCTCTGCCCTAGGATCTGAACGGAGCCCTTAGACAAGTTCACTAGGCCCATAAGTGATTTGAAAAGGGTGGATTTACCGCTACCATTTACGCCCACTAGAGCAGTTATCGATCCAGTTGGCAAACTGAAAGTTGTGTCCCAAATAGCGGTGTGACCATTGTTATACGTCACTGTTACATCCTTGATTTCAAGCCCAATCATTGATCCAAACCATCAGCTATTGTAAGCAACGTAATTTTCATTAAATCTATGTAAGTAGGAACAGGCCCATCTGGACCGCTCAATGAATCTACGTAAAGAACACCAGCATACTTCGCACCGGTCTCCCGAGCGACCTGCCTAGCCGGCTTAGATGACACAGTGCTCTCGCTGAACACAGCTATTATCTGGTGCTTCCGAACACGATCTATGACCCTACGAACCTGCTGCGGCGTGCCCTGGCCATCTGCGTTAATGGGCCACAGAAACAGCTCTTGCAGAGAATGATCTCTGGCGAGGTAACTGAACGCTCCCTCACTGGTAACAAGCCATCTATTTTTCTCAGGCAACCTTTCTAGGCGTTTCCTGAGGGGTTCTATCGAAGCCTTTAATTGAGCACTATAACGATTTGCATTGGCATCATAAATTGCTGCGTTCTGACTGTCTAGCTCT
>CAJWMT010000025.1:0-29020 GCA_913044275.1 uncultured Cellvibrionales bacterium | reverse complement strand
GATCTAGAGGAAGACGAGTTTGAAGACGATGATCTAGAGGAAGACGAGTTTGAAGACGATGATCTAGAGGAAGACGAGTTTGAAGACGATGATCTAGAGGAAGACGAGTTTGAAGCTGATGATCTAGAGGAAGACGAGTTTGAAGACGATGATCTAGAGGAAGGCGAGTTTGAAGACGATGATCTAGAGGAAGATGACTTTGAAGATGAGGAGCTTGAAATTGATGATCTGGAGGAAGACGAGTTTGAAGACGATGATTTAGAGGGAGATGAGTTTGAAGACGATGATCTTGAGGAAGACGAGTTTGAAGACGATGATCTTGAGGAAGACGAGTTTGAAGACGATGATCTAGAGGAAGACGAGCTTGAAGCGGATGATCTAGAAGAAGATGAATTTGAAGATTATGAGATTGAAGCTGATGATCCAGAGGAGGATGAATCTGAAGATGAGTTGCTTGAAGCTGATGATCTAGAGGAAGACGAGTTTGAAGCTGATGATCTAGCGGAAGATGAATCTGAAGATGAGGTGCTTGAAGCTGACGATCTAGAAGAAGATGAATTTGAAGATGATGAGATTGAAGCTGATGATCTAGAAGAAGATGAATTTGAAGATGATGAGATTGAAGCTGATGATCTAGAGGGAGATGAATCTGAAGATGAGTTGCTTGAAGACGACGATTTAGGGGGAGACCACACTATAGATGGCCCGTCCGAAGACGAAGATACTGATCAAGACGTGCTCAACAAACCGGGAGGTCCCAGCAATGGAAAAGAGAATTATGAAAATAAAGTAAGCAATGAAACTGGTCTTGGCTCTGTCGAGACCCCAGCTTTTGAAACGGCTGTACTGGATAAAATGGAAACAACAACATTTAATCAGACTGATATGCAGCAAACTTCGCCGCCAAACAGGAATGATATCGTTGAAGATACCGTTTCTTCAAAACCGTCCGGATTTTTATCTCGATTGTTTGGGCGCATCAAACCCTCGGATGTTGAGAGAAAGCTCACAGACAAACCTGAGGCTCATATGCCATTGGGAGCCTCTGAGGATGATTTGCCTGAAACAATCGATGAGCTAGATGCGCAAATGAAAGCAGGTGTTACTTCGCCTGAAAATCTGGGTTCCAGGGGAGACGAATCATCAGAGAGTGTCCCAAAAGTTTTGGAGGGCGAAGGGAGTAGATCATCGATAAATCACAATGAAGATCATAGAGACCCTGACATACTCAGTGAAGTTAGAGTTTTGGGGCAGCGTTCGCCAATTACCACTTCGTCAGAATCTGTTGATATCTTGGATGAAAATTCGTCCAGTGCGATCAAAGACAATTTTGATGAAATTTTTGAAGAAGGTGATTCTCTGGTTGTCGAAAGTGGATTGGTCTCAGAGGAAGCTGGCCAAATGCCAATGGTAAATCCGGAAGATCTAGGTGTTTTGAAATATTTCGATGACTCTGAGGAGATTTCTGATGATGCCACCAGTTTCGTTGCGGACGCGCAAGTATCTACAGATTTAAAAGATGAACTACTTGGATTTGAAAAATTCTTGAATATTCAATCTACTTTGGTAAACAAGTCTGATTCCAATGAAAAAAGTTCTCTCAATCTTTTTAACATTGATAGTGCTGATGTTAAGTTCGAGATTGTTGATGCTTACCTGGCAGAAGGTAATTTTGAGGGCGCTAAAGAGTTGTTGTCCGAGATATCGGAGCAAGCAGACTCCGATAAGGATAGGGAAAGAGCGCAATCACTGCTTGATACATTTTAGAATCGGTGACAATTGAAAATGGGTGACTGGAAATATACAGTTAACTCGTTGGTGCCGGATGGCAAAAAACTTCCGCCTGGCCTATATCGTTATGCGGCGGTAGTCTCATATGACGGATCCGAGTTTCATGGATTTCAGCGCCAAAAACACAGCATTACCGTGCAAGAGGAGCTTGAAGCAGCACTGAGCTATGTTGCAAACCAGGGTATTAGAGTTGCTCCGGCTGGACGAACTGATACTGGTGTACACGCTTGTTATCAGGTGGTGCATTTTGATTCGCCCGTTTTAAGATCTGCCTCTAATTGGGTTAGAGGGGCAAACACTCGATTACCGGAAACTATCAGCTTAGACTGGGCCAAAGAGATGCCTGGTGAGTTTCATGCTCGATTTAAAGCATTAACTCGCACCTATCGATATATCATCTCTAGAACAGAGACTAGGCCGAGTATTTTGTCAAAAGGCGTCACTTGGGTGAGACATGAGATCGATGTTTCGGCTATGGTGCTTGGTTGTCAATATCTCATTGGTGAGCGCGACTTTTCATGTTTTAGAGGATCTGATTGTCAATCGGTCTCTCCTTTTCGAAATGTTAAAGAGGCAACGGTTTATGAATCAGGAAACTTGGTGGTATTCGAAATTAAAGCTAATGCTTTTCTTTTACGGATGGTAAGAAACATTGTCGGTGCCTTACTGGAAATAGGTAGAGGGAAAAAAAAGCCAGAATGGATAGATTGGTTATTGTGCGAGGGGCAAAGGGGCAGTTCTGCAGCAACTGCGCCGGCGCGAGGCCTTTATCTTGTAGACGTAGATTATCCGATTGAGTATGCACTGCCTAGAGATAAAAAAGGCCCGTTCTTTTTGAGTGAGAATCCATAATCCAAAAATACTTTTTTACATATTATTAAGACCTAAAAAGATTGAGAGCCTGCTGATATGTCCGTAAAAGTTAAAATTTGTGGGGTTACCACGACAGATCAAGCTGACATGGTGCAGTCTTTTGGAGCAGATGCACTCGGTCTCGTGTTTTATGCCTCAAGTCCAAGATATATCAACTTTAAGGTTGCCAAAGATATCCGTAAAATCGTCAATTCAAATTGCTTATGTGTTGCTCTCCTGGTGAATGCGGATGTGCGTTTTGTGTATAGAGTGATAGAAGAGTTGAAGCCGGATTTGCTCCAATTTCATGGCAATGAGTCCCCTAACTATTGCCATCAGTTTAATTATCCGTTTATTCGGACCGTTAGCATGCGGCAAGGGTTAGATATAAATTCAATCGTCCGAGCCTATAGGCCGCATGGTGGGTTTTTATTTGATAATTGGTCTAACAACAGTTATGGAGGCACCGGCGAGTCATTTGATTGGACACTACTGCCCAAGAACAGGAAATTTTCACTTACTCTTGCAGGAGGACTTTTACCCGAGAATGTGAGAGACGCAGTGAAAATGGTTGAACCAGAGATGGTAGATGTTAGCAGCGGCGTAGAATGTTCACCGGGTCTAAAAGACCCGCAGTTGGTAAACCAATTTGTTAAAAATGCAAAGTCGATCTAAAAACTTCTGATCCAGAAGTTGAAAGAGCTATAATGATAAAATATGTTTTGACGATCAGCAGCCACTAAATAATTGGAAATCTTTTCTATGAATTGGTTAAGCCGGATAAGACCCAAAGGAACTGCGCAAGTAAAGCGAGCAAATAATGTGCCGGAAGGACTATGGAAGAAATGTCCCAAGTGTGCTTCTCCGCTTTACCGCCCTGAACTGGAAAAAAACCTAGATGTTTGTCCCAAGTGCGGGCACCACATGCGCATAGGGGCTCGTCGAAGGCTAGACATTTTCCTTGATCACGATGGGCGTAATGAAATCGGTGCGGACATTGAACCAAATGACAGATTGAATTTTCGCGATGAAAAGCGTTATAAAGATAGGCTAAATGAGGCGCAAAAAAAAACGGGTGAGCGAGATGCGCTTATAGCTATGAGCGGTTCGCTCAAGGGCATGGAAGTTATTGTCGCGGCGTTTGAGTTCGCATTCCATGGCGGATCGATGGGGTATGTTGTCGGGGAAAAATTCAAGTTGGCAGCGAATATGGCATTGGAGAATCAGCGGCCGCTGATTTGCTTCTCAGCTACCGGAGGTGCTCGGATGCAAGAGGCAATTATTTCTCTTATGCAGATGGCTAAAACTAGTGCTGTACTCCAACGTCTTAAGGATGCGGGATTGCCCTACATATCCGTCATGACTGATCCGGTTTATGGCGGTGTATCTGCCAGTCTTGCTATGTTAGGAGATATCAATATTGCAGAACCAGCTGCGCGTGCTGGATTTGCGGGGCCAAATATTATCGAGCAGACTATCCGGCAGAAATTACCTGCAGGATTTCAACGAAGTGAATTCCTATTAGAAAACGGCCATATAGACATGATTGTGGCGAGACAAGACTTGCGTGAACGTGTTGCAAGTATCATTTCAAAATTTTTAAATCTACCTGCACCAGTAAATGCCTGACACTTGTTTAGCATCTTGGTTGCAAAGGCTGGAGCATCAACATGAAAAATCTATTCAACTCGGGTTGGAGCGTGTAGATATAGTTTGGAAGCGTTTGACATCAGATATTCCAGAGCTCAGATCGAGAAAAGAAAAACCTAAGACTATTTCGGTTGCTGGTACGAACGGAAAAGGGTCAACAGTGGCTTGTATGGAAGCACTCTTGTTAGCTCACAATTACTCGGTCGGCAGTTACACATCACCTCATTTCTTGAGTTATAACGAGCGTATTCGTATTAATGGAAAGATGGTATCTGATAACGATCTTGTTGAAGCTTTTGAGATTATTCATCATGCTAGTAAAGGAATACCACTTACTTATTTTGAATACGGAACGCTAGCTGCGCTAAAGCTTTTTTTGGAGGCCGATATTCAGGTTCAGTTGCTTGAGGTTGGTCTTGGAGGTCGTCTTGATGCTGTTAATATAGTTGATCCAGATGTCGCTGTTGTCAGCAGCATTGATTTCGACCATCAGGCTTGGTTGGGGGAAACTTTGCTTGAGATTGCAGGAGAAAAGCTCGGAATAGCGCGTGCCAATCGTCCTCTGGTATGGGGTGAATCCTCATATTTTAATTGTTATGAGACTTCTATAACGAAGACTGAGGCCGTGCTCTTGAGGATTGGAGAACACTTTAACATTGAGGAAAATGGGCTATGCTCTGAGATTGTTTGTCAGACAAGTTCTCACAAACCTGCTACATTTGAGAATCTCAAAGATACAGGCATTCCGATCAATTCAAAGGCCATGGCTTTACAGGCGCTTATCGCGGCTGAGCTGGTAATAGATTGCGGTATATCTAGCGATACTTTAAATGGGATTGAATTGATGGGGCGATATCAGAGTGCCCAATTTCATGGCACGTCTATAATTCTCGATGTAGCTCATAATCCCGCGGCAGCAAGAATGCTTGCTCAAAGATTAGCAAAACTAAGTGGTTCCATTTTTGCGGTTGCTTCAGTCTTGAATGACAAGGATTGGGATGGGATAGTTGACTCATTGCAGCCACTAATCAAATCTTGGCGAATAGCTGAAATTGGCTGTTCGTCGAGAGCTATGCGTGAGCAAGACATGCTTGAAGTGTTATACAATAAGGGTTTGGCCGGATCAGCTTATGAAACTATTGAGTCAGCGCTCTTAGATGCTATCAGGAATTCGTGCGAGGGTGATACCGTATTAGTTATGGGGTCTTTCCATACAGTGGCAGACGTCCTTAGAGTTATTAAACCCGAGGGCGATTGGGCATAGGCGCATGAGATTATTTAATATAGCAATTTGCTGCGCGATGGTGCCAGCCATCATTTGGTTGTCTATGACCTTTTTGTCAGAGTCTTACGAAATAAACAAAACGACCCAAATACCGCCAGCACCCTTGATTGAAACAGTGAATTTTGAAGGAATGGATATTAAAAATAGTCTTCAAAGCTTTTTTCCAGTAAGGGAACTTTTTAATCCCGAGTCGCTTAAAGTGGTTGAATCTAGTGATACCCCGAATATTGGATTGGATGCCGATGATCTTCCATTACTTTGGCTTCTAGAAGTCGAAAACTTTACCGAATCAGATAAGGCAAAAGTTATGATGCAAGAATTAAGGGAACGAGGACATAGTGCTTTTATTCATATCGCAGATGACACTAACACCACCAGCTATTACGTGTACGTTGGGCCAAAAATAGACCGGAGAAGAATGGTATATGAAAAAATAGCAATAGATAAAGCGTTTAGTACTGATGCCGTGATAATGCAGTTTGTCCGATAGCTTACCCAACTGGTGTATAAATTGATCTTTACAAATGTAGACTATGTAATCATTTCTATTATCACATTCTCTTCAATTTTGAGCGTGTTTAGAGGATTTGTTAAGGAGGCTCTGTCTTTAATCTTATGGATAATGGCTGTAGCGCTCGCGGCAAGCTTTAATGGGGTAGTTTCGGAATACTTAGCAGATAACATCTCTATCGAGCCAATTCGATATGCTGTCGCCACTTTCGGGCTGTTTTTTGTAATAATGTTTATTGGTTCGATCATAAATAATATGATAAGCAAACTCATTCAATCAATTGGTTTGGGATCTTTTGATCGTTTAATTGGATTTGTTTTTGGTCTAGCAAGAGGGGCTTTAATCGTATTAGCACTAGTGATGACAGCACCGTATTTAATAGATGTGGAAAATGAACAATGGTGGTTGACATCGTCTTTAATTCCTTACTTCGAGCAATTTAAAATTGTTGGAGCTGATGGGTTGACTTGGATGGCAGCATTATTAATGAGTTGGATATTTTAAATGTGCGGCGTTTTCGGTATCTCAGGTGTTTCTGATATTAATCTGCAACTTTATGATGCTTTAACAATGTTGCAGCATCGCGGACAAGATGCTGCTGGCATGATCACTGAACATGAAGGTCAGTTTTACCAGTGCAAATCTGAAGGCTTGGTTAGAGACGTTTTTGATCGCAGACAAATGGTGAGGTTAGTCGGAAGGCTTGGCATCGGTCATGTGCGCTATCCGACTGCCGGCAGCAATGGCCCAGCTCTGGCGCAGCCTTTATACGTTAACTCTCCTTATGGCATATGTATGGCTCACAATGGGAACTTAACGAACACCGACAAGCTAAGAAATGATATTACACAGGTAGATCTCCGGCATCTGAATACTGATTCTGATACAGAAGTACTGCTGAATGTATTTGCCAATGAGTTGCAAATTCAGGGAAGATTAGAGCCAGAAAGCTCTGACATTTTTGCGGCTGTAGAGAATGTGCATCGACGCTGTAGGGGTGCCTACGCCGTGGTTGGTTTAGTCGCGAATAAAGGTTTATTTGCATTTCGCGATCAATTTGGCATTCGGCCGCTGTGTTTCGGCAAGCGGATCGGTCAGTACGGCGTTGAGTATGCGGTATCCTCGGAAAGTGCTGCATTTGATTATCTTGGATTCAACTTGATACGCGACTTACACCCTGGCGAAGCTCTTTTCGTAGACAAAAAGGGGGATTTACATCTTAAGCAGTGTTCTCAGCATCGGCGTTTGGTTCCATGTATTTTTGAACATGTCTATTTCGCTCGACCCGATTCGATGATGGATAATATCTCTGTGTATAAGTGCCGACTCCGGATGGGCCAAAGGCTCGCCGATAAAATACTTCGGAGCGTGCCAAATCACGAAATAGACGTGGTAATTCCTATTCCGGATACGAGTAGGGTATCTGCACAAGCTCTTGCCGAGCGTTTGGGGGTAAAATTGCGTGAGGGCTTTATGAAAAATCGCTACATAGGTCGGACATTTATCATGCCCGGTCAAAAACAGCGAAAGAAATCGGTTCGACAGAAGCTCAATGCGATTACTCTTGAGTTCAAAGGTAAAAATGTGTTGCTCATCGATGATTCTATTGTTCGAGGTACCACATCGCAAGAAATTATCCAGATGGCCAGAGATGCAGGCGCGAAAAAAGTCTTCGTTGCTTCAGCAGCGCCTGCTGTAAGATATCCAAATGTTTATGGTATAGACATGCCGGTTGCCTCTGAACTTATAGCGCATGGGAAGAGTGATGAGGCTGTTGGACAGGCTATCGGATCTGATTGGCTCATATATCAGGATTTAGAAGACTTGGTTGCCTCGGCCTCTGAGGGAAATCAAGAAATCGAACAGTTCGAGTGTTCTGTATTTGATGGTAATTACGTTACCGATGATATTGACGCGGATTATCTGAGCAATCTGGAGTTGGTCCGTAATGATGCAGCCAAGAGTACTGATCAATTGGCGATGGACTTTGATCAGCAAACAATTGGGATACACAACAACGGCGGCGAAAGTTAAATCGCGTTCTAGAGAAAATTACTAGTTCAAGAGGAGTGCAAAGATGTTTTTTTCGAAGCAAATGGTATCGCGTGAAAGCTGCCTCGAAGGCCGTTCCGAGCCATTAGAGATTGATGAATTTCATTACATAAATAAAACACGCATGCGACCACCCTTTCGGGTAAATAGTGAACTTATTATATTTGCTATGGGATGTTTCTGGGGTGCCGAACGTCGTTTTTGGCAGCAGAATGGTGTTTCTGTTACTGCGGCCGTTTATGTTGGGGGTTATACGCCCAATCCTACTTATGAAGAGACATGTTCAGGGTTGACTGGTCATACTGAGGGTGTATTGGTGGTCTTCGATCCTAATACCATCAGTCTCGCAAGTCTGCTGAAGGTTTTCTGGGAATCACACGACCCAACCCAAGGCATGCGGCAGGGGAATGATATCGGGACTCAATATCGGTCGGGAATCTATTGCAATAATAACGACCAACTGCAGAGCGCGTTGGAATCAAAGTCGGCTGCTCAGCTTAGACTTTCGGCTATCGGTTATGGCAGCATCACAACCGAGGTCGAATTGGCCTCCGACTACTACTATGCGGAACGGTATCATCAGCAGTATTTGGCGAAAAATCCGAATGGATACTGTGGACTCCGTGGAACAGGTATCCAGTGCGACGGCTGACTGCTCGGTGGAGAAGCATACTCTCTCGGTGCTCGAAGATTCTGCGGCCAATATTAATTTTTTGATGACAGGACTGCTTTGGCCCGATCTCTTTCACGATGCAGACGGTTTTTAACTTATGCCATTGGTGACACTACACGATATCTCCCTCAGTTATGGTAAACCCCCGCTTCTTGATCATATTGGTTTAGCCATTGAATCGGGCGAGCGTGTGTGCTTAATTGGAAGTAATGGTGCTGGCAAGAGCACATTGTTAAAGGTTCTGGCGGGGCAGGTGGTGGTCGATGACGGTTTTCTGAGACTCTCAGCAGGAGTCAGAATAACGCACCTTGAGCAAGAGGTGCCTCAAGGCACCGTTGGCACGGTCTTCGATATAATTGCCGGTGGTCTCGGTGCCGAGGGGAAATTAGTAAAACGTTACCGTCAATTGACCACAAAGCTTTCTGAGAAACCGGATAGGCAGGTCATACTTGAGCTGGAGAGAGTCCAAGAGGAAATTGATCGTTGTGATGGTTGGGACACGACTCAGCGGGTTGAATCGATTATCGCGAATATGAATCTTTCAGCTGATGCCAAGTTTTTGAACCTTTCCGGCGGGTTTAAGCGGCGTGTTATGCTTGCTCGTGCGCTGGTCTGCAGTCCGGACTTGCTATTGTTAGATGAACCTACGAACCATCTGGATATTGATGCGATTAAATGGATTGAACAATTCCTCCTTAAATGGGAGGGTGCGTTGCTCTTTGTCAGCCACGACCGACGTTTTATGGATAATCTCGCTACTCGATTCATAGAGCTTGATCGTGGCAAACTGACTGAATTTAAAGGCGGCTATCACGCCTATAGCCTCCGAAAAAAAGAGATGCTCGAAGTTGAAGCCAAACATAATGCGCTCTTCGACAAACGGCTCTCTGAAGAGGAAGTATGGATTCGGCAGGGCATAAAAGCGCGACGTACTCGTAACGAAAGTCGCATCAAGGCATTAGAAGCCATGCGAAAAGATTATGCGGAGCGGAGAAGAAAAGAAGGCGTAGCAAGGATCACTATTCAGCAGGCTGAGAGGTCTGGAAAAATCATCGCCGAAGCAGATGGTATTAGCTTTGCCTTCGATGAAGGCCAAAATATAGTACAGAATTTTTCCACACTGATACAGCGGGGTGATAAAATCGGCCTGATAGGAGCTAATGGTGCAGGAAAAACCACGTTGCTGAAGTTATTGCTCGGTGAACTTTTGCCGGATAAGGGTGTCGTGAAAACAGGTACGAATCTCACTATTGCTTATTTTGACCAATATCGTTCCACTTTGGATGAGAGTAAATCAGTTCAGGATAATGTCTCCGACGGGACAGATGTGCTCGAAATAAGAGGGAAGTCACGTCATGTTATTAGTTACCTAAAAGATTTTCTTTTTAGCCCAAATCGTTGTCGCCAGCCTGTTAGCGCGCTCTCGGGCGGCGAGCGGAACCGTCTGTTGCTAGCCAAACTTTTTACCAATGCTTCTAATGTCTTGGTGCTTGATGAACCAACCAACGATCTTGATATTGACACCCTAGATCTTCTCGAGGAACTGCTAATCGAATATCAGGGAACCATTCTTCTTGTCAGTCATGATCGTGCTTTCATAAACAACGTCGTGACTAGCACGCTGGTGTTTGAAGGTGAAGGGGTCATCAACGGTTACCTCGGTGGCTATGATGATTGGCTACGTCAACGGCCGGTGCAGAAATGTTCGGTGCATCGCGAGATTAAGAAGAACGTGTCTACGGCACGAAACCCCGTTGGAAGTATTGTTAAAAAACTCTCTTTTAAGGATCAACGTGAATTGGACCAACTGCCGACGCAGATCGAGGAACTAGAAGGGGCAATCACTGAAATCTCCGAGCAGCTCAACCAGCCCTCGTTCTATGAGTCGGATCGCTCAGTAACGGCTCCGGTGGAACAGCGTCTAGCCGGATTGCAACAGCAACTCAACGCTTGTTATGCGCGCTGGGAATTTCTCGAGGACCAATGAATAACCTACCACTACCACACCATGTTTTTGTGCGGACCTACCCCAGGCTTGGTAATATTGAAGTCTGTCTTGGCATGATATAAGACGATTCATTAAACTTGGTTGCTACCTGACGTAGAGTCCCTTCTCAAGCATTTGACTTTCACGATGCTCGAGCTGCCAGCGACTGAGCACATCGTTTATGGCGTGTACCAAATAGCCGAAGTATAAGCTCTGTCCTGAACAATTCTTGGGATCTCCTCCGGCATATTCACCTGAAACTTGATCTCATCATAGGCGGTCCAGCGAGGCGTTGGTATCTGAAGTACTCTTACATAATAAAACGCGCTTAATGTTGGGTCAAAGTCAGGATCACTCCAAATACTATCAAAATGGGTGGAGCCCACGCTGTTACTGTATGATGGTTGCTGCAGGTCAACCGTGTTTTGGACGCTTTCACCAGGCTTGCGATCATCGGAAAGAACGACGTCATAAATTTTTTCATGGGTATTCCCGTCGGAGTCTAGCCAACCTTTAATGACTTGAACTCGGTCCAGATTAGCACCCAATGGGTCTTTTGCTGCAGATATTAGAAACTGAGGAGATTTGCCATTTGGTGCTGTTAAAAGGTCACCACCCATGGGGACGCCTTTCCTATACCCGGTATCGGCAAGGTCGGGCGTCCAGATATCTTCATCCTCAAAGTCCCATCCACCGAAGAACCGAACACTGATTCGCGGACCAGATGTTGCGTAGACCTCCCGGCGTTTCATAGCTGAAAAGATTTCCTCCCGAGTATTTTCCTTTGCCCAGACTGCTGCAAGACCTGAGGCGCCGAACCAGAAACCTTCATTAAGCACTGCAAACATCTGATTGGCATAGCGAGTCGGTTGCGGTAATGACTCGCCGAACTTACCAAAAAAGTTATCCTCGTCGGCTGTGGCAAGTCCTGTATGAGAATCGGTGCTGCCAATCATTCCAAATTTAAAGGGGTTGGTTCCTAGCTTACTCTCATGTCTCAGACCCTCTCGCAGGGCTGGTCTGGCATATCCATATTGAAAATGCGACAGCACACTCTTTTTAGTTTGCGCAAGATTTCCCTCGTCCCAAGATTCAAAGTCAGCAAACTCGTCATCAGGAGAGACAGATGGATGTGTTTCTGAATCTCCTTTTACTTGGGTTACTTCGACGATGGGCTCCCACTTAGCTCTCGTCGCTGCATATTGTGCATTCATTTCAGAGCCATCAAGGCGGACGGGAGCAAACATCTGTCCACCACTTCCGTTACTATTGTGAGGAATAGCAATCACTTCACCGCCAGTACGTTTTTCATATTCCTCAAGGTGTGCCCAAAGTTGCTCAGGGTCGTCACCATCCTGAGCGGAGAAGGGAATGTTCTCAGATGCTATTCCGGCACCATCCTTGAAAAGCACTACTCTATGCAAATTGTCGCCCTCCGGTGCTGACGTCCACTCGTGTGCTACAAAGGCAGTAAATAACCCTGGAATGTTATGCTTATCACTGTCTTCTACTACATCATTCCAGATCGATCGCCTTACCTCAGGTTCATTAAGGTATTTTGGATCGGGAGATGTGCTCATTGATTCTGCCCACTCAACGCCCACTTGCACGATGTTTCCTTCTTTTAAAAATTTTGCCCATCTTTGCCCGATCGCCCAATCTCTCAACAAAGGGTCATCTGCTGCTAATCTGGGTAGTATTCCGAGTTGCGAAGCATGGTCGGCGACCGCTAGAAAGTCCAATGGACGCCTCAGTTGAGCCTTCATGCCGTTATCTGAGGTTACTATTTTGCCTCTGGCGAACCTGTAAGCATCTTCCCGCGTCAGTCGCGTGCCCCTCAAGTAAGCATCAACTGAAAGGTGCGTGTGAAGATGAGTGTCGCCCCAAAGTAGTCGGGTAGTGCTATTTGCTATCGGTGGGGAATATTCTAATTCTGCCAGTTCTTCTTCTGACAATTCCGTAACCACGTCTCCAGGAAATACTGTTGGCGCATACTGCGAAGCGAAGGGAATTCCTTCTTCCTGAGATAAGGTTTTGCTAGCAGTATTTTCGTTCATCGAATCTTCGTTTCCGCGGCAAGAGGCAAGACTATTAGTCAGAGCTATAAAGACAAAAAATGCGGTTAGTTTTAAACTTCTTTTATTGTTATGTAACATGTCTACCCCGACTTCTTATCATTTAAAGAGTTTTTATGAAAACGGTTTTTCTTCTTCGTCACGCCAAATCAGACTGGAACCATCCCAATATAACAGATTTTGATCGCTCGCTAAATAAACGGGGGTTAAACGACGCTAAGCGTTTGAGTGCGTTCCTTGCAGTTGAGGGTTATTACTTTGACAAGATTTACTGCAGTGCCGCTGTTCGGACGACCCAAACTCATGATTTAGTGCTGGATGAGGCAGGCGAGTATGTGGATGCCGAGTTTTTAGACGACCTTTACCACTGTAATTGCGATTACATCTTGGATTTGTTAAAGGTTCAGGCGAAGTCAACGAACACAATTCTTATTATTAATCATATGCCCACTATACAAATTGTGTATGAATTTCTTTCCGGAGAATCGATTGGTAACTACCCCACGTGCACGTTATCTGCTTTGGAATTCGAGGGAGACTGGGGAGATATCACGAAGATTCGCTGCCATAAAAAACTTTTTTTATCCCCTAAGCGCTTGAAACAAAGTTCAATGCATGACTAAAAACGATTGGAGAAACTGAATGCCCAAAACTATTTCAGACATAGAAGAGCGATATAAAGAACGATTAATAGCATCCGTATTTCAAAATCTAAATGCGGCTCTTCCCCACATCGAACGATACTATGATGACTGGAATTGGAGAAATGAAGAAGTAATTTCACCGGCAGAGCTTTTAAATGAGTCATGGGAGGATATTTTCGCTTTCTTGTCTGGAGAGGTCCCGCAAAAATATTCGGACGATAATCCTGAGCATCTATCTGATGAAGAGAATCTGATCACCCGCGCAGTGCAAGATTTAAATGAAAGACGAGGTAGAGATAAAACGAAACTTATTGAGCAGAAGAGTCATTTTCCGTCGTCGATCTGACTTATTCATGAGGTGTTGCTATCAAGTTGATCGACGGATTTTCTTATGTGCGGCAAGCTCAACAAAAAAAATAGAATAGCGACGGGAAGTGTTAAAACACCTGTTATGGCTACTGACCAATTTAGCCTGCTCTCGTCAACAAAAACAAAGTCGGTGAAGCCAGCTGTAATCTGAGGTCCAAGCATCCCGCTAATCATCATAAGAAGTGCAAAAAAAGCGGTCATTTGGCCCTTTACACTTGATCCTGAAACACTCGCAACGGCGAGCAAACCCAGAGTTGAGTAGGAGCTAATAAAAAAAAGATAGATCGCAAGCAGTATCCAAGATAGTGTAATGGATTCCATTAAAGGCGCTAGACCAATTGCTGGAAGCGCCATCAGACATGCGACTATTGCAGCCCTGACAGGCCCGTCTCTGTAACCTTTTGCAGTCAATTTATCTGATGCGGCGCCAGCAACGACAGTCCCCAATATTGAAGCTGTAATAGTGATTAGTCCGAGCGTCGCACCAGCTTCAGATAATGTGAGATCATAAGTTCTAACAATCATAGTTGGCGCCCAGGCCGAGAATGAATAAAAAATAATTGCTTGAAACATTAATCCGGATAGCAATAAAAACAAAGTTACCTTGTGTCTTTTGATATGAGCGACAAGATCTTTGCCAATAGCCCTTTTCGTCGATGCATCAGGTGCTTGTTGTCTAATGGGTTCTCGAAGCAAGAATGCAGCCATAGTGATGAACAAGCCCGGCAAACCAGCGATCAAAAATGCGCCTTGCCATGGTTTTACATGTCCAATGAGAGGTAAATTCAATCCACCTAGACTTGTAAGGTAATCGATAAGGAATCCACCGCCCACTAGGCTTATTCCAATACCAACATATACGCCAGCAGTCACTATACCCATGGCCAAACCGCGTTGATTTTCGGGGAAAGAATCGCTGACAAGAGATACACTGATGGGAGCAATAACAGTTTCACCCATTGCTACCCCCATTCTAGCACCGAGAAGCTTGTTATAAGATGTTGCAAAAACTGCTGCCATAGTCATAAATGACCACAAACAAATTCCCCAGCCAAGAACTAGTTTTCTTTGGAGTCGATCGGCTGCGTACCCAACGGGAAGTGCCATAATTGCGTATGTGGCAGAGAACGCAAAACCGATTAGAATTGCTACCTCTGAATCTGAAATATTGAAATCCTCTTTTATTGGCCCAACCAGCATGGAAGGTATCTGGCGGTCAATAAATGACATTATATTTGCTAGGACAAGCACCGTTACTGTGCTATAGGCGTGTAGTTTTTCTGGGTATTGTTGATGTTTGACTTGCGCTGACATCGCTCTATTTTACAGCAATTTATGCAGGATTGTCGTGATTTGATTATAGTTAGCTACGGTTGCTTGCTGTAAAAGATTTAATTTGATTTTCTCCGGAACAAAAATCCTGACACATAACACAATTTGTATCACCAAGCATGGGTCCTTTAATAGAGTGTTAAAAACAGGATGTACTGAATATATTTTAAATTGCTAAAAAAAATAGTATGGTGTGTTTTGATGAGAAAGCAGTCAGGAAACACACATGAACATTGAGGCGCGGGTTACGCAACTTGAGGACAGAGAAGAGATTAAGACGCTGGCCATCATGTATGGTGTCATAATGGATGAGCGGGATTTTGACGGAATCGAGCGATTGTTCACCAGCGATGGAATCCTTCGGTCGGCAGATGGGGTTTTTGATGCCAGTGGCATTAATGACATAAAAGACGCATATCGAAAGCGTTTTGAGGTGTTGGGCGCAACGAACCATGTTCTTCATAGTCATGTGATTAAATTCGCTGACAATAGTACGGATATCGCCAAGGGTCTTGTGATTTCTCATGCTGAAGTTAGCCGGAATCAGGATGCTTCTGTGGTGGCTCTCCGCTATCAAGACGAATATCGGCGTACGTCAGCGGGTTGGCAGATTAGTTTCAGAGAAATGTCTTACATGTATTACGTCGGTGTAAATGATTACAGAGAAGCCATGGTGAGCGAGGATAGAATTTGGATCTACGGAGATAAAAGGCCTGCAGACTGGCCGGAAAAACTCAGCAAAGGGAAGAGTCCAAATTGGATAAAGGAATATTTACCGTAAATTAAATAAATCTAAAGAACAAACTTTTTGGGGATTCACGCTTAGATAATAATCTGGCTAAAAACCTTGAATCAGAAACCATTTGAGTATCGTTCTTTTTTGCAAATTGGGGTGCGACTTATGACTAGAGAAACTCTGGTAAGAATGGCAAGAGATGTACTAAATCATGGACATGCTAAAACCATTGTAAAGGCAGATGATTTTTATAAATTGCCGGCGTCGGTTTACTTCGATAAGGAGAGAAATCAGAGGGAAAAAGATCTTGTTTTCAAGAGAATACCTATTGTCCTAGGTCCCAGCGCGGAAATACCCAATCCGGGTGACTTTAAAACCATGGATATTGTAGGAACTTCTATCTTGCTAACTCGCACTAAAAACGGTGACGTAATGGGCCACCTCAATACCTGCATGCACCGGGGTGCTCCAGTAACAAATGAAAAATTTGGTAATTCGAGAAGATTTACCTGTCAATATCATGGCTGGACCTACAGTAATGAAGGAAAACTGATTGGGATTGCCTCCTCACATGATTTTGGTGAGATAGATAAAAATTGCTTCAACCTCGTAGCATTTCCCGTTTACGAGAGAGCGGGTCTCATATGGGGGATCATTAACCCAGAATCCAAAATTGACTTCGATGTTTTTATCTCAGACTACGACAAAATGATCGGGAACTTTGGTCTTGAAAATTGGTCGCTTTTCGCTCAAAGAACCTTATCGGGACCGAATTGGAAAGCAGGATATGATGGTTACTTGGACATTTACCATGTGCCAATATTACATAAGAATACTTTTGGTCCGAAAGTTTCAAATAGACCACTATACTACTCTTGGGGTCCACATCAAAGGGTTTGTACAGTCTCGCTTTCTAAAGATAAAGTCAGAGCAGTGCTTGGTTATATGTCTGATTTGGTTGATAAGCCGGAAGAAGAATGGGACATGCAGACACTGCTTTATGGTGTTTGGACTGTTTTCCCACATGCTTCTATAGCGTCGTTCCTTGGAGGTGATCGGGACCTAGAAGCTAAGGATGAGGGAATCCCTGGCCACCGTGGTGTAATGCTATCTGTGCTATATCCAGGCGAGGGCGTGAATGAGCATTACACTTCTCAATACTACTTAATGGAAAATCCCCCAACCGATGAAGAGGGCATAGCCAATGCGCAAGCTCAGTTTGATCTTTTAGAGGAGATCGTCGGCCAGGAGGATTACAATATGGGACGATCTCAGGTTAAATCATTGATGGGCGGCGCACTAAAAGAACTGACATTTGGTCTCAATGAAAAGGGCAATCAAAACTTCTATAAGTGGGTCGATAAGGTTTTGGATGCAAAAGACGATGCCGAATTGAATGAGTTTTTTGGTAGCCTTGGCAAAGAGAAAGGCATCCCTGCTGACACCGATAAAACTGTAGCCGCTTAACAAATTTTGTTTTTCGTGGCATTAGGCTAGGGTTAGATCTCTTGTCTTGTTCTGCGCGTCCTAGGTCCCTTGCTCACGGTTGCAATCACTTTCGATGACAACTTACCATTATGGTCCATTATGACAGCGGTTTTATGGGACTAAAAATCTAGTGATAGGATGAAACTTTCGCCTCGTTAGCGTCACTGCTGTTTTTTAAGTTTATCTGAGGTATCGCAAATATGATGTTTACAGTGGATGAAGGGATTCGAATAGCCGCAACTCGTTGGGGTAACGAGAATGATCCATTGGTAATGCTGCTCCCTGGTGGCGGGCAGACACGGCATGCATGGGACGAAACTGGCGAAAGGCTGAGTAAGTCAGGATTTTATGTAATAGCAATAGATTTTAGAGGGCATGGTGAAAGTGATTGGCATCCGAAAGGAGAGTATGGTGTCGAGAGTTTCAGACAAGATTTGGTGAATATACTCAGGCAGATTGACCAACCTGCAGCGCTGGTGGGAGCTTCTCTCGGTGGCTTGGTGTCAATGGCCATAGCCGGTGACGATGAATACAAGAACTTATGCTGGGCACTTGTGATGGTTGATATAGGCATTCATCCTAACTCGAAAGGCGCTGAAGAAATTATTTCCTTTATGCAATCAGGCGCAGATGGATTCGAAAATATTGAAGCAGTTGCCGATGCAATAGCGAGGTATTTACCTCATCGGAAAAGACCAACTGATAATTCGGGTTTGGAGAAAAATCTCAGGCTAAAATCCGATCAGAGGTACTATTGGCATTGGGATCCGGCATTTCTTGATCCGCGTTGGAGAGAAATATCTAGTAGCCGCCGAGAAAAATATCGAGCATTTGCAAATCATGTGTCAAGCCCTACTCTCTTGATTCGAGGCGCCATAAGTAATATCTTAACGGACGAAGAAACGGAGGACTTTCTGACGACTATTGAGCATTCGGAATACGTTGAGATTAAAGATGCTGCTCATATGGTTGCGGGAGACAGGAATGATGTTTTTGCTCAAAAAGCTATAAAATTTTTGTTAAAAAACAGGTAGTTAAAAGATTTATATTATTTAAAATATAACAATTTTTAGGTTAACCTCCAAGTAATCTGGCGTCTTCTTTTTTTGTGGGTAAATAGTGGGGTGACGAGGTGTAACTAACTTCTGCCTCCACATAGCAAAATTTCTGCCTGCTCCGCGAAAAAAACTCCGCATCTATTTTCTCCCAGATTGTTGTCGGATCGTATGCTCCTCCGGCCGTGGCTATCATGCCTTCGAACCGTTTGCTCTCTAATATCCAAAACAGTGATGTTCCGCAGCTCTTACATCTCTCAATTTTAAGGTGATTTCCGTTTTGGGTGCGGTGGGCATAAGTGTCCAATTCTCCTGATGTCATTTCAAACCGTTCGTATTGGAAAACAACTGTGATACCAAAACCACTGCCGGTTCTCAATTGACAATAACGACAGTGGCAGACGACGACCCTGACAGGATTCCCAAAGGTTTTAAACCGAACTTCACCGCACAGACATCCACCATGATTTTCCATACATTCTTCCTCCTTGTTTGGTCGAGTTTACTGCTTGCACATCCTGTTACAAGTTTTATAAGCTTGGTATGCAAACTTATAGACTTTATTTTTTTCGATTTTGAGCAGCTCTTTAGTGCGGATGAGCCTGCATAAAGTGGCTTCATAGAATCTAAACAATCAGGGTGAAATGAATAATTTAATATATAAATTATCTTTACTGTCATGTATAAAGTGCTTCTGTCTCAGTTGCACGGTAATCACAGATACTCCGATGGAAACCATGTCCGATTCTCATGAGAATACTTTCCTAGCCCCGTGGGAAGGCGAGTTCAATGGGGTTCCAAATTTCCACCTCGTTAAATTGGAGGACTTGAGACCTGCCTTTCATCACGCTATGGATGCGCAATTGACTCAGATCGAACAGATTGCGCAGCAGGAGGAACCGGCAAATTTTGAAAATACGATTGTGGCGTTGGAGACAACCAACACGACGTTGAACCAAGTTTATGCTTACTATGGTGTTTTGTCCTCAAACCTATCTTCAGAAGAATTTCGCGCGATAGAAGCGCAAGTTGCTCCTGAGATTAGCGATCACTTTTCGCAGATATGGCAGAATGAAGATCTGTTTGAGCGGATTAGGACTATTTATGACAATGCAGACCAATCTAATCTACTGCCAGATGAAAAACGCCTTGTAGAGCATGTATATGAAGCGTTTGCTAGAAATGGTTCAAATTTAAATCAAAATGATAAGAAACGACTTAAGGATATAAATCGTCGATTAGCCGAATTATATATGCTCTTCAGTAGTAATGTGCTTGCGGATGAGGAGGGATATGTTACCTTTCTAAGTGGGGACGAACTCGCTGGATTACCTGCTTCTTACGTCGCCGCAGCTCGAGAGGCAGCCAACTCTAGAGGGAAGCCCGGATACTATGCGGTAACTAACACCCGTTCATCGATGGAACCTTTTTTAACTTATTCTGAGTTGAGAGAACTTAGGAAGAAAGTTTGGAGCCGTTACTATGGGCGGGGTAGCAATCGTGATGACCGTGATAACAATAAAATAATCACCGAAATCCTAAATCTTCGTCATAAGCGTTCTATTCTCTTAGGCTACAAGAGCTTCGCGCACTGGAAGCTCGAAAATAACATGGCACACACCCCTGAAAAAGCAATGAATCTTCTGTACTCAGTTTGGCCTAAGGCTATCAAGCGGGTTCAAGAAGAAGTCGTAGATATGCAAAACTTAGCTGACTCGGAAGGATCTGGGGTCACTATTGCTCCCTGGGATTACAGATTCTATGCCGAAAAAGTACGCAAACAAAGATTCCAATTGGATTCTGATGAGTTGAGACAGTATCTTCAGTTGGATAATTTGATTCAAGCGCTGTTCTTCGTAGCGGATAAGGTATTTGGTTATTCTTTTACGCTGATTGAAGACCATCGCGTGCCAGTTTTTCACCCTGATGTCAGGGTTTGGATAGTTAATGACAAGTCGTCTGGGAAACATGTAGGGTTATGGTATCTAGATCCATTTGCTAGAGAAGGCAAAAAATCGGGAGCTTGGGCGACCGCATATCGAAGATACTCTGACCTAATCAAGGGAAGCAGTGTCCTGAGTTCCAATAACTCAAACTTTATAAAGACATCGCCGGGAACCCCAACGCTGATTTCTTGGGACGACGCTGCGACACTATTTCATGAGTTTGGGCATGCGCTCCACTACCTTTCATCGAATGTAACTTACCCCAGCTTAAATGGCGCTGTCCGAGACTATATTGAGTTCCAATCGCAGTTGCTTGAAAAATGGTTGATGACGGATGAGGTTATAGATATGTTCCTAATCCATCACATTAGCGGCGACCCAATTCCAAAACGACTTGTGCAGCAGATAAAAGCTGCCGCAAAGTTTAATCAGGGCTTTGAGACTGCTGAATATCTAGCAAGTGCGCTTATCGATCTGCATCTTCATACTACTGATCCAACTGGTATTGATCCTATTAAATATGAAAATGAAATGCTGACGGAGTTAAAAATGCCAAGCGAGTTGGTTATGCGACATCGAACCCCTCATTTCGGTCATATTTTTTCCGGCGAGGGTTATGCCGCCGGCTATTACAGCTATTTATGGGCAGATGTTCTTACGTCTGATGCGGCGGAAGCCTTTGCTGAGACCCCAGATGGGTTATATGATCAGGAAACGGCTGGTCGCCTTAAGAAATTTTTGTTTGATCCTCAGAATTCTATAGATCCGGCAGAAGCTTACAAGCAATTTCGAGGTCGAGAAGCGGAAGTATGCGCTCTCCTGAGAGATAGAGGCTTTGTCTCAGCAGACAGATGACCGCAGTTTTTCGGCATCAACATCAAATTCTATTTTTAAAGTCCCTAAGATTAAGTCAGATGTTCGATTTGCCTAGTTTCCGATGGGTTTGCCATCGCTATTCCACCATGCCGTATCAGAAAACGATCTGATATCGATTTCATGGGTCCAGGTTGAGCGGTGCTGATTTGCCAGGTGAAAATAGGTGTCCGCGATTTTCTCAGGAAGAATCAGCCCGTCGTTTTCCATACCCTTAGTCCGTCTCAGCTGCTGATACATGTCATCACCTAACATTTTGCCCAGAGTGTCTGGCGCATCAACTGCTCCGTCAATTACTGCGTGCACGATATGTATCCCAAGCGGGCCAAACTCTGCATTGAGTGACTGACACAGCATTCTCCGAGCTGCCATTGCTGAGGCATGCGAATGCTGGTTCATGTTTCCTCTCATAGCTGCAGTTGCGGAGGTGACAATAATGCACCCGCTTTTTCTTACAGACATCAAAGGGCACAATGATTTTGCAATTCGAAAGAGACCATAGCTTGCCATTCTCCAGGCTAACTCAAATTCTTTAAAGGACGTCTGTTCTAACAGTTTTAGTCCTGATTGTGCGCCAACGTTGTAAATGAGCACCTCAATTGACCCGATATCTGATTCAATGCGATCGATTAGATTCTCGATTGAATTATCTTCGACGACATTGAGAAGAAAACCAGTTGCTTCCGACCCAGTGTCTCTTATCTTATTGACCCATTGATCTAAACCAGCTTCATCAGTTCTCCTGCATAAACAGGCGTGGTAGCCTTCATTGGCAAATTTCTTGGCTACGTTTGCACCTATTCCTCCGCCAGCTCCAATTACGAGGCATATGGGTTTATCGGACATAGAGATTCCTCTTATCAAAATTTGGGGGCACAGAATAACTTGAGTTGAATTGGAGTTCCATGGACAATGAACTTGGCATTGCGTAATTCGCAAACATTTCCTCCGGCTCAAACCACTAATAGATTTTCGGTCCTTTGAAAATGAATTTGAAAAAGATCGTCATGCTTTCTTTCACAGTCGTCATTTTCTCCCTAGTATCTCTCTATTTTTGGTTCTGGGCATCACCCGTTGGAGTCAACAATTATCTCAATAAATTCTTTTTTCAGATTGGTCTTCGATCTCCAGAGACGGCTACATATTTGGGGTTGGTCGAGAACACACCACTTGACTTTCATAGTGATAAATTGGATCGGTATGATCGCAAATCGGAGGCCGAGTTTCTTGACTTAGTCCGAAAAACCCGAGAAGGTCTAAATGCATACGGGCCCGAGAATCTGACGGGGCAAGAGCTTTTGAGCTGGAAGATCGGAGCTTGGTTGATGGATGATATGATTCGTAAGATGAGTTTTTCTCACGGCAGTTATAGGGTGAATCAGATCGGTGGAATTATGGTCAACATGCCGCAGTTTTTGACTGATGTTCATAGGATAATTGATGAAAAGAGCTTAGAGCGTTACATCTCCCGATTAACGGAATTTTCCCGAATCATTGACGAAGTGCGGGTGCGCGTAATCGACGACAGGAATAATGGAGTTGTGCCACCAGACTTTGTGATAAACGGCGCGTTAAAGGGTATGCGCTCCTTTGTTGAAGGTGGGATAGAAAAAAATCCCCTCTTTTCCAGTCTGCCCAGACGACTAGAAAAGTTGGATAAGATAAACGAGATCAGAAAGCAACAACTTATCGAGCAGGCGGGTGATGTTGTGGAATCTGAAATTATTCCAGGGTACCAAGACATGATTGAACTATTTGAGACTCTGTTGCCCTTAACAGACCATCATGCGGGAATATGGAGAATACCCCAAGGCGAACAAATCTATGCTGCTCGATTGCAGTCTAGCACTACGACCAGTATGTCTGCTGAAGCCATTCACCAATTAGGTCTATCTGAAGTGGCGCGGATTAGAACAGAAATGGAAACGATTCTCGAGGCAGAGGGCATTAGTGAAGGCACTGTGACATCCCGATTGCGTCAGTTAATGGATATGCCTAGATACCACTTTGCAGATAGTCATGAGGGTCGAGCAGATCAGATCGCGTATTTATACAATCTCGAAGAAAAAATGATGAAAATGGCTCCAGAGTTCTTTATAACGATTCCACCACAAACATTAGAGATAGTTCGTGTTCCGAAGTATTCGCAAGATGGATCAGCTATGGGCTACTACCGGGCTCCTGCGATGGACGGATCTACGCCGGGTCGTTTTTATATTAACCAGAAAGATATGTCGGATACGCCGAGATGGACTCTTCCGACTCTTATGTATCATGAGGGTGCTCCCGGGCATCATTTCCAGATCTCTGCGTCGCATCTGATCAAGAATCTACCGATGATTAGAAAAATGAGTCCTTTTACAGCATATGTCGAGGGGTGGGCACTCTATGCCGAGTTTATTGCAGACAACGATATGAACATATATAAGGATGATCCATTGGGAAATCTTGGGAGACTACAGGATGAGATGCTGCGGGCTATAAGACTTGTCGTAGATACTGGGATGCATGCCAAGCGTTGGAGCAGGGAGCGCGCGATCGAATATATGCTCTCGAATTCAGGAGCCACGGAGGCAGATGCGACTCGTGAGGTAGAAAGATATGCTGTCTGGCCGGGCCAAGCAACCGCTTACAAGGTGGGCCAATTGCATATTCTTAAATTGCGTTTAACAGCTGAGAAGAAGCTGGGTGATGAATTTGACTTGCGGGAGTTCCATGAAATGCTTTTGATGAATGGTGCGATGCCTTTGGAACTTCTAACCGAATCAGTCAACATATGGATTGCGTCTCAAGTTGAGTAGATTCTATCGGCGCTGGAAGTAATTCTTCTATTTCAGTCCTCAATTGTGGGTAGAGCGATATTCATATACCCGTAAAAAACTGCAATCATTGGACAAAGAAAATTGAAGAAGGCGAACGGCGCATACATGAACGTGCTTACACCCAGAGTGGCAGTCATATAGGCTCCACATGTATTCCACGGGACAAGGGCTGAGGTAAGGGTGGCGGAGTCCTCAAGGGTTCTCGACAAGTTCACTGGCTTAAGCTTTTGATCTTTATATGCGTCGGCAAACATTTGACCCGGGATAATGATTGACAAATACTGATCTGCGACCAAGATGTTGGTGCCGACGCAAGTGCCTATGGTGGTTAATACTAAGTCGCCGGTTTTTTTTGCACGTTGCAATGTGGTTGACAATAACCTTCTGAGAAGTCCTGTTCCCATCATAACGCCTCCGAACGTCATTGCAGTTATCATCAGTGCGATCGTTGGCAACATGCTCTCCATCCCGCCCTTGGACAATAGAATATCCATCGAAACATTGCCTGTCTCAGAGTGAAAGCCAAAAAACATAGCGCTCATCAGGCCCTTAAATATTGAAGCAGAATCACTTAGACCCTGATCATTTGCCAATTTAATGACCACATCCCATTGAAGCAATACGGCGAACAACGCTCCGACTAGTGTCCCGCAGAGCAATGCAGGAAGCACAGGAATCTTCCTTGCGGCAAGGAGCAACATCAATAAAAAAGGTATCAATGCCAGTGGATGAACGTTAAAAGTCTCTGCCATTGAATGTTGCAACTTATTTATTTCATCTATCGATACTATGGATGAATTATCTAAGCCAAGAAAGAAGAATAGACAAAGAGCAATTACAAAGCCGGGCACTGTCGTCCATAGCATGTGTTTAATATGCTCAAAAAGATCATTGCCAGTGACCGCTGCAGCTAGATTAGTGGTATCGGAGAGAGGGGAGAGCTTGTCTCCGAAGTAAGCGCCGGAAATAACCGCTCCCGCGCTTATTGGTAAGGATAAACCCATTGCGATGGCTATGCCCATTAATCCGATACCCAATGTGCCCGCAACTGACCAAGAACTCCCAATGCTGAAACTTAGTATGGCACAGACAAGGCTGGCAGAGATGTAGAAATAACTCGGCGAGACTAGATCAACGCCATAGTAGATTATTGTGGGAACCGTGCCGCTAAGAATCCAGCTGCCAATCATTGCGCCAACAATAAGTAATATCAAGACTGGCTGCAAAGAAACGGCTATTTGGCGCAGAATGGCTTTCTCAACTTCCTCCCAATGCATGCCGTTTTTTTTGCCGATTATTGATGCTACTGCCGCAGACAAGATGAGTACCAGCTGGTTAGGACCCATAGCATCGGCGCCAAATACATGGGCAGTAGCTGAAAGCATAGAAACAAGAAACGCTACCGGGATCAGTGCGTCAGTAAGACTCGGTAGGGACGAGTTGTCGTCCAGAATCTGGTCAGCTTGTGCAGTCATTATTGGTAGCTTTTTATTCTAGAATTATTGTAATGATCATCACCGTTATAACATAAACGACAGCTTTTGAAATGCATAATCGTGTTGAGCACATGAATTTAGCCAGTAATATTCAAAAAATACCAATCGCTAATTTAGGGTCGCCAGAATCGGATAATATAATTTGTAGAACAAAGCTCACTCCTGTGCGCAAATGAATTCAAAGATCGTTTAAGAACGGGCCAAACTAATTGCCAGAAATACTCGCTAATAAATCTATTCTTCTGCTAGCGCCCCGAGAAAATCGAGCTTCCCTAGTTCCACGTCATTGTGACGTATTATGTTGTACGTCGATGTAATGTGAAAGTATAAGTTCGGTTTTACCCATGAATTTACATAATCAAGGCCCTTAAATTTAAAATCATAGGGACCGGCTTGGAAAACAATATCGTCATGCTTTTGTTTTTTTATACCTTCCTTTGGAACCGAAGCTAAAAAAATCATGGTTTTGTCTACCCTAGACTAAAGCTCAGCAAAGCGAGCCTCATTATCCTCGTAACTTGGAGCATCGATCGCTGCCATCCTAGCTGCCCCGCGTCTCACAAAATCAGTGGCAGCTTGAACTTGGAACGATAAGGGCAATATAACGGTGTATAGCCCGAAGTTGATCAGAACCGATTCGTCGAGTTCTCCATTTTTCACATGGTTGGCACCCTTTGTCAAAATGCCTGCTAGTTTGTTTAAGGCCGGTATAAAGGTTGGGATGGAACATTGATAAAGCGAAAACGATATAATGCGCCTCCTAGTTATTTCGGCTCCCATACAAAACTAAGATACCAACGAATGATCAAGCTGTCATACAAAGTTTAAATGTAGCTCCCCAGTTCAGGTATCAAAACTTTGCTTGTTTTTTGAAGATAGAACTATTTCAGGGAAAATTCAGTTTGTCCGTTGGCGGGTGTCAAAACAACAGGAATCGTGCAACCCTCTGAATTATTGTTTGGCGAGTTTACAAGCGTGCTCACCCGATGGTAGGCAATGTCGGTCTTTTTTTCATAAGTCTCCGTATCATCGAATCCCTCTAGCCAATCTTTGAGATTTATAGGATTTATAAGAAGAGGCATCCGGTGATGTATCATTGAAATATTTTCGCTGGCTCTTGTCGTGACTATTGCACAACCCTTTCCGTAGTTGCTGTCTGCATAGATGCCGGCAAAGAAGAGAATATCGTCGTTTGCATGAAAGTAGTAGGGAGCCTTTAAGCTTTCTTGCTTTGACCACTCGTACCATCCATCTGCAAGAATCAGACATCTTTTCGACTCCCGAAAACTTGGTTTTTCACGAAGCGTCTCATATCGAGCATTAATCAGATTGATTGGCACTCTGGCCCAATGGGGATTGAAACCCCAACGCATCAAGTCAGTGCTGCGGGTCATAGTCAGAATGTCATCCGACGGCACTATATTGAAGTTAGGTTCAACTTCCACATCAAATTTGCTTGCTATGCTAGCGGTGTTTCTGAGGGAAAATCTGCCACACATGGGTATATCGATGTTAATCTGAGAATTTATTTCTGCCATAAATTTCTGTTTGAAAAATTATGGAGACAAACTTTTATTAGTTTAGTTTAGTTTAGTTTTGATAACATCACCTCAATGAATTGGATGCGATCTTGACCGAAGAACATCTCGTTATCGACGAAGAATGTTGGAACGCCAAACACACCTCTCTCAACCGCATCTTCTGTGTTTGCAATTAAAACGTCTTTAATGTCCTGAACTTTCGTCGCTTCAATAATCTCTCGTCCGTTTAAGTCGGCTGCTGCAAGTGTTGCGACGACCTCCGCCAGCACACCTAAATTTTTTTTGTGCACCCAAATAGACTCGAAAACCGCATCCAGATAGCGCTCTAAAATATCGTTCTGCTGAGCAAATACTGCGCCTCTCATTAGAGTAAGTGTATTGATTGGAAAATGAGGATTGAGGTTAAGCGAGACCCCGTAGAGCTTTGCAAATCGTGGTAGATCGAATTTGCCCATATATTGCCCTTTGGCTGGCACCATTGCTGGCGAGCTATTCCCTGTGGATTTGAAAACACCGCCCAAGAGAATTGGTATGAATTGAAGGTCGAAGTCATATATGTTTTTTATTTGGTCAAGCCTGTGATATGCCAAATAGGCGGTTGGACTGCCCACATCAAAATAAAATTGGATATTTTTTTTCATCATAAATCCTTGGTTATCATTAGAATCCATTACGCGTTTGACTCGAGTTCTGTGCAAAATCTGGAATTTTTGGAACCCTCAGTTATCGCTTGGACATAATCTAGTGAAATAAATTCAATAGCGATTCAATACATCAAATTTTTTCCAGGCCTTGCAGTTTGTTTTTCGCATTAAGCTCTCACCGAAATCACGCCCTTTAATCTCGCAATATGCGACAAAGCGATCATAGCTTTTTGCACCGGTTAGGTAACAAATAGCCTCAGAGCCCAGAAATTCCTGCGCTACCCTTTTAGCCATGTCACCGGCTTTGCTGCCAACTTCTGGGCAGTCAAGCGCCGCTAATCGAATTGGTATTTGAGCTACTTCAATAGTATCGCCGTCCCTGACGTGCGTGATCACTCCAGTCAGAATATTTTGGACTCGTTCAACATTGGTCTGAGACATTGGCTCTGACTCAAATCCGTCCGCAAGTAGAGGGAGAGATGAAAGAGAGATCAGCGCGAGGCGAAACCATCGACACAATCTGCAATTCAATGTCTCTATTAGCAGTAAAATCATCTTTTGCACTCCTTTATACTGACTACAGACTATTCATCCGTTTGAAGAGGCCTGAAGGCATCCATTTGATGGCGGAAACAAGTGGTGACACAATTCCTGGCTCAAACATTTACAATATTTAACCAGCATTACACAGACCAAAGTGTCAATATGTGTTTTGTAAGAGTTGACTACAAAAAAGCTTAGCGCCTTCCGCCATGCGCTCATTCCAATCAATTTTTGCTTTCCCATCAGCATTATCAGAGACGAATTTATAGCAATAAAAGTCAAGTTTCTTATGTTTACATACCTTCGCAAGTGCATATGCCTCCATATCAACTAGATCAGTTTTTAGATTTGGCGGGTTTGTGACAAATTGATCGCCAGTACCGCAACTCAAACCCGCTCGCCCTAGATCTAAAGCGATGCCTTGTTCAAATGGCGTTTGGCCTAGCTGGAAGTCGAGTGCCCTAGCATCCATATCTCTTTGAAATAGTTGAGTTACCTCGTAAAGCCCTGTCAACTCTTCTCGTAGGGAACCTGCAGTGCCATAATTGACCACAGTTCTAGGTTTAAATGCAGTGACTGCGTCATACAGAGCCATAGTTGCATTAATTTTTCCTACGCCACTGTAAACAATGCGCCAATCAGGCAATAAATCGTT
>CAJWMT010000024.1:0-29242 GCA_913044275.1 uncultured Cellvibrionales bacterium | reverse complement strand
CAATGCCTGATCCAGTACATAAATGGTGGATGCGGATCGCACCCCGACGCCGCATCTTGCGTCTGTTCTGTCATTGTGCGCGGTTTTTTTGGATTTTCATTTTTTAATGCTGTTTTTAGCATATCTAGAAATGACAAAGCGGGTGTTTCAGCCAGAAGCCTCCTCAGCAGAGCGGACTTTTCCGAGGGCACGCCGCGCGAGTCAGGAAAACCCGTGTTTGTTGCAATGACTCTCGAGAACTTTTCTGGATTTTCAGCTACCACACGAAGGCTTATGGGCCCACCCCAGTCATGACAGAGGATTGTAATGTTTTTTAGCGAGAGATTGTTTATAAATTGTTTGAACCAGTTGACATGTCTTGAGACACTGTAGTCACTGCGCTCAGTTGGTTTATCTGAGCGGCCAAACCCGACCAAATCCGGCACGATTACTCTGCAACCGGCGCTGGTCAAGGGTGAAATCATTTTCCGAAATGAGTAGGACCAAGATGGTTGACCATGCAAGCAAATAATGAGTTCTCCATTTGAAGGACCCTCATCGACATAGTGCATTCGAATTGCACCGCCCTCAAAATCATCGACTTCAGTATAATTCGGACTGAATGGGAATCCGCAAAGATCATTAAATCGATTATCTGGTGTTCTTAACACTTCCACCTTTCTAGTTCCTTTCTAAAACTCTGTTGTCGAGACAAACAGAGCAATCCAGTTTTTCTGTTGTCTCTCAATAAAGCTAGCGACGATTCCAACCTTACAAACGCTCTTGATATCCGGACGCACCTAAATGACGTTTGTGGCAACTGGTGTTGAGGAAAAGGCGATACACATTTAGCAATTATTTTGATTAATGAGGAGCCACAGTTTGATGAGCGATCTTTGAGCTGAGGTCGATTCTGCTTAAACGCACGATTATGCAGTAGGCCAGTCAATTGTCAATTGCGCTTTTGGTATCAATAGATAGCAGTTTGCTATTTTATGGCCTTTCAGCTCTCTTAATGATGCGATTTTTAAATAGTCGCCGGGAGCAGGTGGTCGAGAGAGAACCCGCTTCAAGACAGTTAAGAAGTGCTCAAGAAGTTTTGTTTCACGCTTTGGATCGAATGATGTCTGAACCCCACATTCGCAGAACTTCGCACATGCTACATAACATGGGCTGTTTTCGAGTGCATCGCTTGAATCTTCGCCGTAGTGACGCATCCAATAGTAGCCCTGAAACAAACCATAGTGGAGCACAATCCAATAATTTCGCTCACTGACATAACTTTTTAGAAGAGCTGCGCGGCCTGTGAATGATTTGCGGGCGAAATTATGTCGCCGATATCATGAAGTAGGGCGCAAACAACTGTTTCATCATCGGCGCCGTCATTCTCTGCTCGCGTTGCTGTTTGTAGGCAGTGATCGAGTCGACTTATTTGGAGGGAGAGTCGCCGTCCATCATTTTCAACCAACCGAAAACCCGATCAAACTGTTGATCAATATTCGCCAAATCATGTTTGAATACTAAATCGTAATCCTCTCGACTTGCGTGGTCCATGGATGTGAACTCAACCTTTTTATTCATTACCTACCTGTTTTTTCTGTCATGATGAAATATTTATTTATTATGTTATCCAACTCAAAATAGGCGTCCTGAAGATGTCTCACAGCGTTCGGAAAGAAAGCTTCTCTTCCATGAAGCACTCGGTGAGCAGATAGCAAAAGTATTTCCCCGGCGCGCAAACGGAATTTACAGTGATTGATTGGGTCAGTGATGCGCCGGCAAAGGTCATGATATGCAAGATAGAACTCTGCAACATTGCGTTGCTTGGGGTTGACTGTTTGCATTAGCTGGTTGGAACATCGAACATTGGAAATTTTCCCTCTAGAATCGAAACGAATAATTGGCTCGCAGGCATAGGTTTCGTTCTCATCGTCAAATTCTCTGAAGGGCACGTTAAAACGGCAAAGTAAAGCGAAATAGTCGGGTCTATCTTGCTTTAGCTCTTCGACCAATTTCCACGCATCAACAATTATAGAATGCCGCCTTCGACCTGATTCTCAAGCATGTGCAGCGCCTGCACGGTCGTAGGAGTAGAATAGCTAGCAAAATCATTATGAGGAGGAACAGCTAGCGAAATGTGGGCGATGTTATAGGCGTGAGTTTTGACGGATACATTATGTATTCGATCTAACAATACTTCCCGGATTGGCCCAAGACAAGGTGCAAGCAATTCTAAGCTATTCGATTCCTTGGGAGCGTTTATTATAGTTATAGCTCCTAGCTCTAAAAATGATCGGAAGGCGTTTGTGGCGCAGATCTCGTCCGATAAAAAGCTGTTCCAATCAAAGATCTCTGGTTTGAATCTTTCAGTCCAGTTTTTAGGCTCGGGATGCCTAGACTCAGATAAATCACAGATTTCATTGAGCTGATAGTTAGTGATGTGGTTGTCTGGCCACACAATCGTGAGAGTGTCTTTATTAAGCTCGGTATGCCTGGGTTTAATGTCGCTCTCCACGTCACAAACAATGAATTCCTTTTCTTGGAAGGCTGTCACTCTGCATTGGCTGCAAGAGCAGTTATCTCTCGGCCATAAATATGGAAGGTCTAGGACAATTTTTGTGCTGCATATAACCTTGATGGATCGACCATCCGTGATTAAGCGTAAGGTGCTAGGTGTTAAAGAGGTATTGTTATAATTATTCCTAGCCATTGCCGGGTTCATGGCAGAGTTTCCTCCAAAAGACCCCAACTATCCGTTGATAGATACCATCAAAAATTGACGGGTCAAGCGTTTTTTAAGCCCTGCAAATCTCGGCAAATTAGCGGTTTGAGACGTTAATATACTTGCCTCTGATACTTTTTTATCAAAACATGCAAATTCATATTATTTTTAAATCCGTTGCTAGAATTTAAAAAATAAAGAGCATGTATATATTTGTAATCAAGAATCGAAGTTGATTATTTTTAGGTACAATGCTTTTACCATGCATTGCTTGGATAGGCTAATCGTTGAATAGTATTCGTATCCAAAAAGAAAACTTTGATCTCGCTTTAGAGCAGAAAAGATTGCGAGAGGTGTCTCCAAACGTTGGTTCAATAGTTACCTTCACTGGGTTGGTTAGGGATTTTGAGGAGCATCGCAATGTCGACTGTTTGTCAATACAGCACTATCCGCAAATGACGGAAAACCTGCTCGAAGAGATCGTGAATGAAGCTGAAACGCGTTGGGATTTATTGGGCACTACTATCATACATAGAGTTGGGTCTCTGCCACCTAATCAACCAATTGTTCTTGTCGCAGTAGCAAGTCAGCACCGGTTGGATGGGTTTCAATCCGCACAATTCATAATGGATTATCTAAAAACTAAAGCAACGTTTTGGAAAAAGGTCACCTGCGGTGAAGATTCATTCTGGATAAAACCCAAAGAATCTGATGCTGAGGCTGAAGTAAAATGGGAACGACTTCGTGATTAATGTTAACGGCTTGATTTTATCTGCAGGGTAATCCAAGAGAATGGGTCCGCAAAATCAGGCTCTTCCCAAGTTGTGCGGTCGAACATTAATTGAGCATGTGATTCACCGCCTTGAACTTCAAGTGGAAAAGATTATGATTAGTGGAGAGAGCGAGGTTTTCGGACATTTGCCATACGATATCATTGAAGACGCAGTCGGATTGCATCGGGGTCCGCTTATGGGGCTTCATAGTGTCTCTCAGAGCGCACTGATTCAATCAGAAAATGTCAGGGTTGTAGCATGCGATGGGGTTCTCTTTCCCAATAATGTTGTTACAGAGCTATATGTCCTTGCTACTGAGCATGATGCGGATATTGGTTGCATTCGATACAGGGGGTTTCCTCAGCCAATGTTTTCCTTATGGCATAAAAGAACTGCATCGGACGTCGCTCATGCGGCGCTGGAAAAAAGGTTAGGAGGATTCAAATCACTTCTGGCAGATCTGCGTTCGGTCTATCTCGATTAGCAAGAGGATTCAATAAATCCTTTTTTCAATATCAATACGCCTGTGGATCTGAAACATGCGGAGACAATATTATGTCCATAAATGAGCAGCAGATGAATCGCTACAGCCGACACCTCATGTTAGATGATATAGGAGAAAGTGGTCAGGAGAAGTTGTTTTCTTCCCATGTCCTTGTGGTTGGTTTAGGAGGTTTGGGGTGTCCAGTTGCGCTATACCTTACAGCTGCTGGTATAGGCAGACTATCTCTAGTTGATGGAGACATCGTCGAGGAAAGCAATCTTCAGCGGCAAGTACTTTACAGCATGCATGACTGTGGGCGGTTAAAAGTTGAGTCGGCGCGAATAGCGCTCAAAGGACTTAATCCTGAAGTTGAAGTGGTTGCCTACCCAGAGGACATCTCACATGCTGTTTTGTCAACAGGCTTTGACGTGGTCGTTGATTGCACTGATAATTTAGAGGCTCGTCACTTGATGAATCGCTATTGCTTTGAGAAAAAGGTGCCAATGGTTAGTGCGTCGGCTATCTGCTGGGAGGGTCAAATAATCACATTTGACTTCGAAAACCACCGAACGCCTTGTTTTAACTGCATAATAGATCAAAAGTTGCCAGAGCCGCTGCTTATGTGTGGAAGCAATGGTGTGGTTGGACCTGTGTTGGGCACTATGGGAAGCTGTCAGGCAACCGCTGTTCTTCGGCTTCTGCTTGGCTTTTTTCAGCAGCATGGTGAGTTGCAACGCTATGATGGCAAGCGAGGGCAATGGATGAATCTTCAATTTACGGCAAGGTCATCTTGTGAAGTTTGTGGAAAAAATTGACTGAGCGTCCAAAAGGACAAGGGTGATGAACCAATGACTATCAGTGATCTGAGTGAACAGCGCTCGTTAAATATTGCACTACTTACAGTATCTGATACGCGGACGAAAGATAATGACTCCAGCGGGGATTTCCTCGAAGAAGCTATTACGATGAACGGACATTATCTCGCAAACCGTGAAATAGTGACTGATGACGTATATAAGATAAGGGCGATTGTTTCAACCTGGATCGCTGATCCAGTAATAGAAATTATTATAACGACCGGAGGAACTGGGTTTACCAATCGTGACAGCACACCAGAGGCTTTATCCCCCATTTTTGATAAGCATGTTGAGGGTTTCGGTGAGCTTTTTCGACAACTATCTTTCAATGAAATTGGTACTTCCACCATCCAGTCACGGTGTCTTGCAGGTTTGGCTAATAATACAGCAGTATTTTGTTTGCCCGGGTCAACAGGCGCGTGCAGGACTGGATGGGATGGCATCATCCGCGAGCAGTTGGCCAGCACATTTCAGCCCTGCAATTTCGTTCAACATGTGACAACAAAGATATCAAATGCTGACTGTTGAAGAGGCAATTGGCAAGCTAGTTTCCTCAGCAGTATCCCCTCCGGATTCAAAAACAATATCTCTTATCGATAGCTTGGGTCACATTCTGAGTGAAGATATAGTGCCAGCGCTGGATGTGCCTCCCGAGAATAATAGCGCGATGGATGGTTATGCCTTTTGTTATGCACATGCTGCCGCAAAAAACTTCAGATTGCCTGTAAGACTTCGAATACAAGCTGGGGTTGCCCCACCGACATTGGCAAAAAACAGTGTTGCTCGGATTTTTACAGGTGCTGAAATGCCTTTGGGAGCAGACACAGTAGCATTGCAAGAAGATTGTCAGGAGCAAGATGGAGAGGTCATGCTCGATAAGACAATCAACGCAGGAGCTAATGTGCGTCTCAAAGGGCAAGATATCCAATCTGAACGGCATCTTTTGCCAGTAGGCACAATCATTCGAGCTCAAGAGATGGGCTTACTATCTTCTATTGGCAAGAGCAGGATTTCGGTCTTTAAACCCATAAAAATTGGCGTTCTTTCGACTGGCAATGAGCTTGTCGAGCCTGGCAATCCACTGTCGCGCGGTCAGATTTATAACTCTAATCGCGCACTTTTAATTGGGTTGATTAGCTCAATGGGGATGGAGCCGGTCGACCTGGGTATTGCAGAGGATAGCCTAGCTGTCACTGCGGATTTGCTCAAAAAAGCTGCTGAGAGGACCGATATAATCATATGTTGTGGGGGCGTTTCCGTGGGTGACGAGGATTACGTCAAGCGCGCTGTCGATGAGGTAGGATGCATCGATTTTTGGAGGGTGGCTATTAAACCGGGCAAACCAATTGCTTTTGGTGCTATTGCAAACGTTCCATTTTTCGGTCTACCGGGAAATCCAGCCTCAGTTTTCGTCACTTTTAAAATATTAGTAAGACCTTTCTTGCTCGTGAGCCAAGGTTGCACTGATATCGGTCCCACAGTGATTAGTGCGAGAGCAGAGTTTGACAAGAAAGCTGAAGACAGGGAAGTGTATCTTCGTGCTCGCCTGTCGAAGGATGCAACCGGTGTGGAAATTTTTAGCAATCAGAGTAGTGGAATTTTATCTTCAGCATGTTGGGGCGATGTCTTCGTTCGGCAAAAGATAGGGGAAACCATTAATGCGGGAAATTCGGTGGATGTGATACCCTTCAGCTTTTTGAACTAGTTTTTCTCTAAGGCACTATGTCGAACACAAATTTTTTAATAGATCCTTTTGGCCGCAGAGTTGACTATCTGAGATTATCTGTCACCGATCGTTGCAACTTCCGATGTAATTACTGTATGGCGGAGGACATGACCTTCTTGCGGCATCAGAAGTTACTCTCGCTTGAAGAACTTTATGATGTCGCCTCTGCTTTTGTAGATTTGGGCATTAAAAAAATTCGTCTGACAGGAGGTGAGCCTCTTGTTCGGAGAGATATTTTCAAATTGGTCAAGGCATTGGGAAAATTGCCAGATCTGGCTGAATTGACCATGACAACTAACGGCAGCTATTTGCGAGACATGTCGCAAGCTCTAAGAACAGCCGGAATATCACGACTTAACATCAGCATTGACAGCCTTAAACCCGGGCGATTTAAGGCGCTTACTCGGGTCGGTAAGCTAGAGCAGGTTTTAGCCGGCATAGACTCGGCGTTGGAAGCAAATTTCGAGAATATAAAGCTTAATTCGGTAATTCAGGCAGGAGTAAATGACGATGAGGTAATTGACCTTGCAAAATTCGCAATGGCCCGTGGTCTAGATATTGCTTTCATTGAGGAGATGCCGCTCGGTGAAATAACATCGCACGAGCGAGATAAGACAAAAATAACGAGTAAAGAAATTCGTCGGCAGTTAGAGGCTGTTTGGGATTTAGTGGACAGCGTTGAAACCACTGGTGGCCCAGCTAGATATGTTAGGGTGGTCAATAAAACCTCAAAAATTGGCTTCATTTCTCCCATTTCAAATAACTTCTGTGGTTCCTGTAACCGTGTGCGGATGACAGCAGACGGAAGACTACTGCTTTGTTTAGGCAATGAAGACAGTTTAGATGTTCGCGCGATAGTTCGTTCGTTTCCCGGGGACACAAAAAGACTGCGAAAAGAAATTATTGGTGCTATAGAAAGGAAACCTGAGCGTCACTATTTCAACCCCAAACAAGTAGACATAGTTCGTTTCATGAATATGACTGGCGGATAAAAGCTGCTTTGTTTTTTATCGGTAGCAGGCAATCACTTGACTTACGGTCGCAGGAGATTTGACGTTTGACTAACGATCCAAGGAATGATTTTGATCCTTCAAAGCACTCTCATCGTCGCTTTAATCCTCTAACTGGAGGTTGGGTTCTTGTGAGCCCCGGCAGGTCAGAGCGGCCGTGGCTCGGGTCAACGGTATCATCGGATCTTCCGCCACCTCAGCGATTTGATATCGATTGCCATTTGTGTCCGGGAAACACTCGAGTTTCTGGGGCGGTCAATCCCAATTACGAGGGCACTTTTGTTTTTACCAATGATTTCTCACCGTTCACATGTAACAACCCGATGTCTGTTGAAGAGTCAAGAGATGAACTAATAAGAATGGAGACTGTTGACGGTATAAGTAAGGTGATATGTTACTCGCCTCACCACAGCAGGACTTTGCCAGAGTTGTCAAATTATTCTGTAAGGCAGATTATTGATACTTGGTGCGAGCAATTGAATGAGTTGGGAAAAAGATTTATTTGGGTGCAAATATTCGAGAACAAGGGCGAGATAATGGGTTGTTCCCAGCCCCATCCACACGGGCAGATATGGGCGACAAACTTTCTGCCCAGCGAAATTGTCCGAAAGGATCAGAATCTTAGAAGTTACCATGAGACTCTTGGAGAAAACCTTCTTATGGATTACCTCTCTAAGGAGCTTAATGATGGAAGTCGTTCGGTGATCAATTCGGAATATTGGTTAGCACTTGTACCTTACTGGGCGGCATGGCCATTTGAGATATTGTTGCTACCAAAAGCTCATTTGCCTCGGTTTGAAGATCTCGGTGTTGCCCAAAAAAAAGACTTAGCTCACGTTCTTAGTGAACTGACCGCTCGTTACGATAACCTTTTTAGTTGTCCCTTTCCTTACACGATGGGTTGGCATTCTGCGCCATTTAGACGTGGCGTGGACGGTCGGTTGATGAAGGAGCAGCATTGGCAATTGCATGCGATTTTTTATCCCGCATTAGCGAGCTCAGCATCGGTAAAGAAATTTATGGTTGGTTTTGAAATGCTGGCTGAATGTCAAAGAGATTTCACTCCCGAATATGCCGCTCAGTGTCTGCGCGATGTGTCATCAGTTCACTACTTTGACCGATCGGAAACCTAAGACTGATTGCTAAAAAAATTAATTTGAGGTTGTTCATTGTAATGTCAGATATAAAGAAGGAATTGACGAATCTGGTTCAACACGTTTTCCTAAATTACTTCGGCTACCCATGTGAAAAAATGGTGCAAGCGCCTGGGCGTGTGAATTTGATAGGTGAACACACGGATTACAATGATGGTTTTGTGTTGCCGTGTGCTATCAACTTTCACGTAATTGTAGCTGCGGCGCCTCGTTCCGACACAATTGTCAGGGTAATCGCTGCTGACTACCAAAACCAAGGAGATCAGTTTGATTTGAGCGAAGACATTCTGCGTCATCACTATCTGCCTTGGGCTAACTATATTCGTGGCGTGGTAAAGATTCTCTTGTCCCGAGGTAAGATCTTGAGAGGCATGGATATTGTCGTTGCTGGCAATATTCCGCAGGGAGCAGGATTGAGTTCGTCTGCTGCCTTGGAAGTCGCCATCATTGAAAGCTTTGCATTTGTATGCAAATTGGATATTGGTAGGAAGGAAATTGCTGCCATTGGTCAGCAAGCTGAAAATGAATTTGTCGAGTGCCAATGCGGGATCATGGACCAACTAGCTTCGGTAGAGGGCATGCGAGGTCATGCGCTTCTAATTGATTGTCGCTCGCTAGAAATTCGGACGATCAAAATACCTGCTAATACGCAAATACTCATCATTGACTCCCATGTCCGGCGCGATCTTGTCGAGAGCGAATACAATTTGAGACGCCAGCAATGTCGAGATGCAGCCCGCCTAATAAATGTGACGGCGCTCCGTGATGTCTCTGAGACTAATCTAGGTGGTTCATTATTGCAATTGCCGGAGCAAGTGGCGCAAAGAGCTCGTCACGTCGTAAGCGAGAATCAGAGAACGCTGGATGCAGCTAGGGCTCTTGAGTCACGCGATCTCGCCAAGGTACAGGCGCTGATGGCCGAATCCCACTTATCGATGCGACATGACTTTGAAATCACTGTTCCGGAGGTTGATCAAATCGTTGATATTGTCAACGAGAGTTTAGGTGGTCTTGGTGGCGCAAGGATGACAGGTGGAGGGTTTGGAGGCTGTGTTGTTTGCCTTGTGCAAAGCGAATTAGTGAGCCAGATTTGTCTTGCAGTGCAAAAACTATATCGACAAAAAACCAATCGGGTTGCCAGCATATACCATTGTGTTGCGTCGAATGGCGCCGGTGAGGTGCCTTTTGCTTGACTGCTGACTGTTTTAATAAATTTGTTTGTCGTTACCCCCAGCATCATTCAATGAGAACCTTTAAAATTCGGATGGGGGTTATAAAAAATAACACCTAGAAGAGGTTCATATGTCGGAACTTTCTGCCCTTGATTCACGAATCTTTGTCCTTTATGTGCTGGCTCTGATTTGTGTGGCCTATTTTGTGTCACGAGATGAGCCGCGTCATCAGAAGAACATCAGTGACTATTTTTTGGCTGGTAAAAACCTACCATGGTGGGCAGTAGGTGCGTCTTTAATAGCAGCAAATATATCTGCGGAACAGATTATTGGTATGTCGGGCTCAGGTTATGCGATAGGCCTTGCTATTGCATCTTATGAGTGGATGGCAGCAATTACGCTGATATTGGTTGGCAAGTATTTTCTTCCCATCTTCTTAAAGCATGGGATAGTAACTATGCCGCAATTTTTGGAGCAACGATATGACGCCAATGTGCGTATGACGCTTGCTGTGTTCTGGATAGGCGTCTATGTTTTCGTCAACTTGACTTCGATCCTCTGGCTTGGAGCACTAGCGATCAACACAGTGGCGGGAGTCGAAATGGATTTTGCTATCGTCATGCTTGCACTCTTTTCGCTTGCTTACTCACTTTATGGAGGCTTGAAAGCCGTTGCCTACACCGACATTATTCAAGTTCTTCTGCTGGTAGGAGGGGGATTGTTCTTGAGTGCACACACATTGAATATGGTGAGTAATAATGATGGAGTGATTACCGGTTTTCTTCAATTAATGGCTGAGGCGCCAGAGAAGTTCGATATGATATTAAGTAAAGACAATCCTCACTACATGAGTCTTCCGGGTTTGTCGGTCTTGCTGGGTGGTATGTGGGTCATGAATATTTCTTACTGGGGGTTTAACCAATATATTATTCAGCGAGGACTTGCGGCAAAGAACATCGCTGAGGCGCAGAAGGGCATAGTGTTTGCTGCTTTCCTCAAGCTCCTTATGCCGCTGATTGTGGTCTTGCCGGGCATAGCTGCATTTTCTCTCAATCCCGGTTTAGAGCCAGCTGATAAAGCTTATCCCACACTAATGGCTTTAATGCCTGAAGGATTAAAGGGGCTAGTATTTGCCGCCCTGGTAGCTGCCATTGTTTCTTCATTAGGATCGATGTCTAATAGTATCTCAACGATTTTTACTTTGGATGTATATAGTAAATTCCAATGTGATCGATCGCAGCAACACTATGTCAAGGTTGGACGCATTGTAAGCTTGACCGCGATGGTCGTTGCCATCCTGACGGCTAGACCGTTGCTAGGAGAGCTAGATCAGGCTTTCCACTATATTCAAGAGTTCACCGGGTTTTTCACCCCTGGAGTGGTGGCACTTTTTTTGCTGGGCATGTTTTGGAGCAAAACGACTGCAAGAGGTGCGCTTGCTGCCGCGATTGGTTCAGCAATTTTGTCTCTATTACTAAAACTTTTACTTCCTGGGACCCCGTTTATGGATCGTGTGGGTATTGTATTCATTGCTTGCGTTGCATTTGCGGCCATAGTGTCACTAATGGATAAGCGACTCGATCGCTCTAAAGCGATTAAGCTAGGGAAAATTGATTTCTCAACAGGTAGCTCATACAACATAGCATCGGTGGCTGTTGGCATGATATTGGTAGCTTTCTATGTTACTTGGTGGTGAGAAAACATCTGTCTCATGGTTGCCTCGAATGGGTTGGAAGAACCTCCTAGTCCCTTTCGCGTCTTTGCTACTGGTCTTTTTTGCAACCAATGTGTCATCAGACTTTTCATTGAGTAAAGACTGTCCCCCAGGATTCCTTCTGGATTCGGAGGGAAAGTGCCGAATGAAAAGTCTCTACCACTTTTATGACTCATTGCAAGGAAAGGGCCTAGGCGGGATGAAAGCAGGACTTCCTCCTTACCGCGATGGCTTTAGTCCTGAACAGATTGACCTGGGCCGACTGTTGTTTTTTGATCCAGTTCTCTCGGGTGATAACAATCTTTCATGCGCCCATTGCCACAATCCTCGCTTGGGATTCAGTGATGGTATGGGTCGAAGTGTGGGATCGGGAGGGCGAATAAATAAACGTTCAGCCCCCACACTCTGGAATACCGCATTTTTGGACACATTTTTCTGGGACTCACGTTCTTCGAGTTTAGAAGATCAGGCATTAGAGTCATTATTTGCGGATGATGAGATGGCGAGCACACCAGTTAAGCTGATTGATGATCTTGCGAGAGTGGACAGTTACAAGGCGCTTTTCAAAGAAGCGTTTCCTGACCATGTTACGTCGGAATCCTCTGTTATATCGATTGCTAATGTAATCTCAGCGCTTGCGGCATTCCAGACGTCTTTGATATCGCTCAACAGCGCTTATGATCGTTATGTCCATGGTGATCCGAATGCACTCACGAAAAACCAAGTGATTGGACTCAATGTCTTCCGCTCTTTTGTGGCTAGATGTTCCCAATGTCATACCCCACCGCTATTTACCAACCAGCAACTGGCGGTAATTGGCACTCCCGAGCCTGAGGGCTTGCCAAGAGATGTGGGTGCAGCGAAAACCTTCGCATCGACTAAATTGCGAGGTGCTTTTAAGATCCCAACATTACGCAATATTGCGAACACCTCGCCTTATATGCATAGCGGCCGATTTTCTAGCCTCCGAGAGGCAGCTGAATTTTACACAAAGGGTCGCGGCCATGCAGTACCAGAAAATGAAAAACTTAACTTGCATTGGCATATTTCAGAGCCTAACCTTAGCCATGATGAAATAGACCGACTCGTTGACTTCATGAAAGCACTGAACGATGAAGCATTTATGCCCATCATTCCTGAGCGCGTTCCATCCGGCCTGTTAATGGGTCTTCAATCAGATATATTGGCCACTTCGTCCGGAGATTAATGATGCTAAACAAACGAACTTTGGTGTTAGCTGTTTTTGTTTTCTTATGCGGATGGATACTTGGCAGCAATAAACAACCCGTCCCCGTAATAACAAGCTCGGTGGGAGGTGCGAGTTATGACGGAGGTTATCGAACAACTGCAGGTGATACAAAAGTAGCTGCAGTGACAAAACGTCTGTCCACTGGCACTATTCATATTATAAATCCTGGGGATTCTATTCAGTCGGTTGTGGAGATGTCTCAACCAGGAGATACAATCCAAGTCCTCCCGGGAACATACTCTGAAACGGTATATATCGACAAAGACGATATCCATCTAATGGGTGTTATTGATCAGGGTCGGCGCGCAATTTTGGACGGCCGTGGCACGCTCAATGATGCCATCCTTTATTCAGGGAATAACATTGTAATCGAAAATTTTCATATTAAGGAATATAAGGGTAATGGCATTATGGGCCAAGCAGGCAATAACTTCGAGATCCGAAATAATTTGATTGTGGATACAGGGATATACGGAATATTCCCACAACTCGGAATTAACGGGCTTGTAGAGCATAATGTCGTCTCGGGCATTGCTGACGCTGCAATTTATATCGGAATGAGCGATAACATTCATGTGGCTTTTAACGAGGTATTTGACAGCGTAGCCGGTATTGAAATCGAAAACAGTCGCCATGCGATTGTGGAAAACAACAACGCTCACAATAACACTGGCGGTATTCTTGCATTTGTGACGCCTGGCCTGCCCATAAAGTCCACCGAGGATGTGATCATTCGGAACAATTTCGTCTCTAATAATAACACCCCCAACTTTGGTGCTCCAGGTTCAATGGTTGCTGGCATTCCCTCAGGAACTGGTGTGCTAATTATGGCCGCCGATGACGTGATTATCGAGGGTAATATTATCTCCAATAACAAGACTTCAGGAATTATCATTTCAGACCATAGCTATGCATCCAATGTAACGATCGATCCGCACTCAGAACCAAATTCGGATCGCACCATGATCTTGGATAATGTTATGCTTAACAACGGTTATGACACAATTCCGGAAGTCATGGCGTTGGCATTAGCAGAGCTACATACGGGACCAGTTGACATCGTTCATGCTGGTCCAAGCGTTGGTAGCTGTATTGTTAACCGTCACCGATATCAGGCTGTGGGTATAGGTGATTATGGGAGCTGTGATTTTAGCAATACTGACAGCATAAGCTCTTACCTCTTAGATGGTGGTGCAGAGCCTCGTGTAATTAGCGCGAGTGACAGGGGCGAAATAGCTTACCTTGGGGTCTGCGCTGGCTGCCATAGCTTTACGGGCCGATTGATTGGACCTCCAGTGCCCGTCATCCAGGCGATGTATGCGAATAATCCAGAGGGATTGGCGTCGTATATTAACGCACCCGTCAAGAAGCGGAGCAACTACCCACCAATGCCTGCCATGAATTACCTAGACTTCGAGACCCAGCTGGCGGTGGCGAGGTATATGTTAGCACTCCGGGAGTAAAACCGATCTGCCCCTCTAAGACTGTTAAAGATCTTTATAAAACCCTTAGCAAGAAAATTGACTAGAGGGCATGAGCGGGTGTTGTTTAGTGGTTTTTTGGTTAAAATAATAAATTAATTAGTTTGCTTGCGCCGATTTTCGGTTCGAATAGTCGAATACATTTTTTGTTAGAACTTGTTATCTAAAGTACAGTGATCGAGCACTTTTTGACGAACAAGCCCTAAAGGAGCACTTATGTCACTATCCTCAGAGAAACGTTTTTTTAACGAACTAAGCATAGGGAGATATGGCTGGCTGTCTACTTCGCTCACTTTTCCATTCTGGATCTCATCCGTCTTAGCATCAGATGCCTCGGAACTGGTTCTAACCGTGCAGGCTGGTGGGGGGGTTGCACAAGATATTATTGACCCCATACTGGAACTTATCAGAATACCTCATGTGGTTTCGGGCGTCTCACTGTTGATTTTGATTGCAGGGTTCGCGTGTTTGTCGCGAGTGCTTTATATAAGACATCGTGATTTAAACGTTTTAACCCAGATGGGAAGGTTGTTTCCAAACTCCGAAAAAGAATTTGCGAACCGTTACCCTCAATTTGAAGAAAAGATGGCAAAGTTTCCCGGTATGTTTCGCGCCTGGTCTGAGTTTTGTGAAACCCTTGTTATTCCGAGCAATCGGGCAAAGAATCCAATTTTCAAGAATACAGTTCGTCCCCATATCTTTTTTAATTTAGACCGCCTTGAGATTGGTGTCGAGGATATGAAAGCTTGGCCTCGATTATTTATTGGCATGGGACTGGTCCTTAGCTTGCTTGGCTTTGCTTCCGACTTGGGTGAGTTATCATCCTGGGCTAGTAGTGAAGCTGATGCGCAAACCATTGAGACGGGAGACCTTCTGGTCAGCTTGGCAATGTCTACATCTCTATCGTTATACGCATTTGTATCTAGCCTTCTAATATATCTTGTCCTGACAATAAGCTTGAATAGTACTGAGAGGGCAATCAATCGAAGATTGAATCAACTCAATGATAAGATAGAAAGAGGTGTTCATTTTGTTACGTCTGAAGCCTTGGCGCAGGAGTCTATGATCTTGATGGAGAGACAATTAGAGCAGATGCGGATTCTAAATGCGGTATCGCTTGGCGACGGAGAAAAAAATAACGTTTTTGATTCTGAAGGGCAGGGTGGTGATAACGAAAAGAAGATGGATTAAACCTCATCCATCTCCATTTCGGAACGGCGTTGTTGCCAATCGACGGAAGCGTGAGTTTTGCAGAGGACTATCTTGTGCTGTCTGATGTCGGATTTGAGGAATGTCTTGCCTCGAACGAATTTTTATTCATTTGAGAGAGGGCCAGCCCAGGGCTAGTTCGGGTGATTCAGAGTAAACCTCGTTATTAGTTGGAGCGTTTTGCTCAGGTTGCCGCAATCAGTGTTGATTTTTCCTCGAAGTGCTAAGTAATCATCGATGGTATTTTTAAAATTAGATTTCATATGCTTTCGGATTACTAGTTGCCTAGGGCAATTTTTGTGTGTTTACGTCTGCACCAATTGAGGTGCCATCACAACGGTTATTTATCGGATTACCAGCAAGTGGGAGCGCTTGCCAAGTGGCGCCCTGATTAAATATGAGTTAAGTATTTGATGTGGGCTTGATAATTTGCCTTATGAGTCCCGATTATAGTGCGCTATATTAGGGTGGGTTGTCTTGAACAATAGATGCGGCAAAAATAAGTTAGGCAAAGTTAAGTGGCGAAATTTTCGCCATAATAGTACTGATTTTCAGTGCTTGATAAATTATTATAAAAATTGAGGTGCTAACTCATAAGCATAAAATCTGACATCAGTTGATTTATTGAATTAGAAAACAAATCTGAGTGCTTTAAAAAATTCTGCACTAGCCCTGAGGTTTTCTGAACTTCAGAGTCATTCGATCGCTCTCACCTATTCTCAGGTATTCTGCTTTGTTTTCATCCCCCATACTTAGACTTGGCGGGAGAGTCCACACGCCGTTGGGATGTTTCCCAGAATCGAGGGGATTAGCATTGATTTCAGATTTTTCTTCAAGGGTAAATCCTTCCGATTCAGCCAGCGATACGACATAGTCTTCTGGCATATAACCGGTCTTTTCGAGTTCGGAAGCGGGAAATGAATCAAGATATGCATTCTCAGGGATATTAACCGCTCTGTGCTGCACAACGCCCAAAACACCTCCGGGTTTAAGTGCATCGAAAAAGAGCTTGAACGATCTTTTGGCGCCGTCGCTACCTGCAAAGCTATGGATATTTCTAAAGGTCAAAATAGCATCGACACTGCTATCTGAAACATCTAATGTGCTTGTGTCAAAGTGAGCGATCGTCACATTTTTATAGATAATAGAACTTTCGAGCTTGTCATAAAGAACTTTTGTACTTCGCTTGACGTAATTATTACTTGCTTTTAAGTCGTAATTCCCAGCAACAACGTATTTACCAGTTATAAATGGCGCCAAAATCTCTAAATAATATCCTCTCCCCGGATTGATTTCGATGACGCTCATCTCAGATTTGATACCAAAAAACTCCAGTGTGGTAGCAGGATTGCGATATTTATCGCGCTTGATATGACCCTCATCTCGATGCTCCTGTAACAAGACGTCGTTAACAGTAATTGGTGGCGCGGTTTCTGGGTTGCCAGCAGGTGAGGTTGCTTCAGGCGAGCATGCTGCTATCACCAGAGCTGCGGAAATGGCTAACATAGTTGGTGTGTTAGTTTTAGTAAAAGCAAATGACTGGCTGTTCATATATTTACACGTCCCTTAGATTGATTTCTTTTGTGTCAGGACATTTTGTGTTGATAGCGACTCGTCCCGAAATTCTTCACTCTATATGTTACCAGTCTTTTTCCTAATCAAAAATGAATCTTTCTGGTCGTAAAACCCTAATTCTCTACTTTAATCCTTGAATTAGAGGGAAACGGACGGTTAGTAATGAAAATTAAGCGCTTGTCTCACTGAAGTCGATCAACGCGCAAGCGGATCTGAATTTATATCATGTTATGGCAACGCGAGGGCTCGCTTAGCGAGATGAAAGAGTTTTTGCGATAAGCTGTAATCGCGCCTCCGGATCAGTCATTTCTAGCATGGTCTGCATCAATTCAGGTCCGAAGCGGAGAACTTGGAAAACGTTGAAGGAAAATTCTGCGGGATTCAGTGACAACCATTTTTGTTTGTCAAATTTAGCAGCTTCGGAAGGAGCTCTTGTCTTAATCAGTTGATGAATCGAGTCCACAATCTTGGATTGGTGACCACTCATTGCAGAAGAATCTATGATGTCGTCTACTAATTCAGTGCAGTTGGCTATTCGGTAGGGAAGGGTCTGAGTTTCTTGCCCTAATTTTACCCGATGCAACATCTTGATAGTCAAATAAATTCTGCCATCGACAGTTCTTTCTGAGACACTGCAGTAGCCAGCACAAAATACATCCCTTGGTGAATATGTGGCTTGGTTGGTGGATAACACGTCCGTGATGGATTGGTCCAATTTGGCAGGACTGATCTGCTTTTTTGTGTGACATACAGCGATCATTCGTGTGTTTTCAACACATTCTTCGACCATAGTTCTGTATCGAGGCTCAAAAATATGGAGTGGGACCACTGCACCAGGGAAAGTAACCATGTTGGGTATCGGAAATAGCGCGACTTCGAGTGTTTCAGTGGTCATGGCATGCTTTTTTTATCTGGGGGAGCTTTATTTTACTGGATTCAAGACACTTTGTATTCATTGAAAGACGTCTCACTGTCATTTGAGTAATCGGTAACAAAATATTTTTAGTCGACCGCTCGAGGTCATGGAGAGCGCAGATAACACTTTTTTAAGCCCTATAATATATTAATTTGACGAATGCATTGATCAATGAAAAATTCCTCCGAAAAAAATTATAAGCATATTCATTTTCTGAATAGGATTACAAATATACTAAACGTTCACTAGGATTTAGTTTATAGCTTGTCTTACTGAAGAATATTGAGAACGTCTGTTATAGAAGTTACTCATGTCAATAATCTTATCCTCTTACTGGCGTCCTTAAGGTGCTAAAATGAACATGGAAACTAAGCAAAGACTCGATATAGAGGATAATTTACACATTACGTGGACATTCAGGGACTTAACAAATTTATTCCTTTGTCTGGGCTGGGGCTCACAATTTTGGTCATCTGCTATTATTTGGCACGCAGCAGCACTGAATCTGCTGATTTTCTATACCAAACTCAGGAAATTACTAGTGGTAATATCGAAAGCACCGTCAATGCCTCTGGGACGATCGCTCCTGTGGTGACGGTTGAAGTAGGATCGGAACTATCGGGAGTTATCTCCGAACTTAAAGCTGATTTTAATTCTCAGGTTGAAAAAGGACAGCTTATTGCGAGACTAGATAGTCGAACAATTCGTGCCAGATTGCAGCAGTCTGAGGCGGACCTCGCTATGGCAAAAGCATTGCGAGAGCAGCACGAAGCAGGACTGGAGAAATCTTTAGCGCAATTGACATTAGCCAAGTATGAACACAGTCGTCAGTCGGAGCTTTTTGGTCGTCAATTGGTAAGCCAATCAGAAGTGGATAATAGGCTTGCGATGCTTCGTATGGCTGCAGCTGATACGGAACTGAGTCGTGCGCAGGTAAAAGCCTCAGATGCGCAAATACTGCAACGCTTAGCTCAGTTGGAACAAGCTAAGTTAGATTTAGAACGGACTAAGATTCGATCGCCCGTTTCAGGCATCGTTATAAATCGTCAAGTTGATATTGGTCAGACAGTGGCTGCCAGTCTTTCTGCACCGATTTTGTTTGAGATAGCGCAAGATCTAGCTCAGATGCAAATCGAGGCCGACGTTGATGAGGCAGACATCGGCAGGCTCAGAAATGGTCAGAAAGTCCGTTTTCAAGTGGATGCTTACCCTTCTCGGAAGTTCTATGGCCAGATTTCCCAAATACGAAAGGCATCGACCACAGTTTCGAGCATAGTAACTTACAAAGTAATCATAAATGCAGATAATGCTGATCAAAGTCTTCTGCCTGGAATGACAGCTAATGTCGATATCATTTTAGGGAAGAAAAACGATGTCATGAGAGTTCCTAACACAGCGCTCCGTTTTCGGCCCGCTAATGCTCCTCAATTTGCAGGGCGAGTAGCCAAGCCGCTTGAGGATTTCATTTTGACGCTTGATCTCCAAGGCCAACAAAAGAAAAATGTGGATTTGATTCTGAAAGAATTTGATGACGATATGCAGGCGTTTAAGAAGAGCAGTGCTGGGAATTGGAGGAGTGAAGAGAATCTGCAACAGATTAGGCAAAAGTTGACTAACCAACTTAAGCTATCGCTGACAAAAGATCAGTTCGAGAAGTTTAGAGATTTGAAACAAAACCGTGTGGTTCGCGGGCAGTATGGTGACAAAGTTCATTCGCATGCGGAGGTCTGGATATTGGAGGACGAATCGCCGCGTCGTGTTTCGATAATGACCGGACTGTCTAATGATGAACACACAGAATTGATAAGCAACGAACTTTCTGTTGGCAGCAGAGTTATAGTTAGGGTCTCTCGTAGGCAAAAGAAATAGCTTATGACCGTGAGCAAAAATATTATTCAAGTTCGCGATGTAAAGAAGGCATACGATATGGGAGATCAAATGATCTGGGCTCTAGACGGCGTAACTCTCGATATTTCAAGGGGTGAGTTTGTAGCGGTGATGGGAGCATCAGGATCGGGAAAGTCGACACTCATGAATATGTTTGGCTGCCTAGATACGCCAACTGCTGGAGATATAAGCATTAATGGTGAAATTGTTTCACATCTTCCTTCTGATCAGTTGGCTAAGGTTCGAAATCAGTTGATCGGATTTGTTTTCCAGCAATTTAATTTGCTGCCCAGAACTAGCGCAATTGAAAATGTAATGCTCCCTCTATTTTATTCTGAGATGGAGCAAGATAATTGGAAACCCGCAGCGCTAAGCTGTTTACGTAAGGTGGGCTTATCAAATCGATGCGAGCATCTTCCTTCCCAGCTTTCGGGCGGTCAGCAACAGAGGGTAGCAATAGCAAGAGCTTTAGTGAATGAACCTCTCATAATTCTCGCAGATGAACCAACTGGTGCCTTGGATACGAAGACTGGACTAGAAATAATGGAGTTGCTTCAAAGGTTGAATAGAGATGGTAAGACCATAGTTCTTGTAACCCATGAGCCTGAAATTGCCGCTTTTGCAAGTCGTCATCTCATCTTTCGTGATGGGAAACTAATATCCGACAAAAGCCGGGATCTCTTGGATGCTGGAAATGAATTGTGCTAAATCAGAACAAAATCTCCAGACTTATAAAGTAAGGTAGCATCAGATGAAAGTGTTAAAGCTGCTCTCTACTGCTTTAAGGGCCTTGAGAGTCAATCTTCTTCGAAGCATGCTGACGATGTTGGGCATTATTATCGGTGTATCTGCTGTGATAATTATGGTTTCTCTCGGCGCCGGTGCTCAGCAGCAGATTGACCGACAGCTAGAAAATCTTGGTGGGAGTGTCTTCATTGTTTTTAGCAACAACAGACGTTCTAGAGGAGCCTCTACTGGGGCAGGCTCTGTCCAGAAGTTAACTACTGTTGATGCTGATTTTATTAACAATCAGGTGCCCGGAGTGGAAGAGGCGGCATCAGCGTTGAGAGGAAATGGACAGATTGTTTTTGGCAACATGAATTGGCGAACGAATATTGATGGTATCGCTAATGGCTACCTGGCGGCACGAAGTTGGAAGATTGCCGATGGGCGATCTTTCAGTTCTGGTGAGTGGAGATCTGCCGATAAGGTAGCAGTCTTGGGAGAGACTGTGCGGGCAGAATTGTTCGGGGAGAGCGCGTCAGTCGGACAGATAGTAAGGATAAATAACTTTAATGCGAAGGTAGTTGGAGTAGTTGCTCCTAAGGGACAAAGTGCTAACGGAATTGATTTAGACGACAGGGTTTTTATGCCTATTGAGACTGTTCGAAAGAGAATTCAAGGGATCAGAAAACATAGTCCCAAATCCGTTGATTGGTTAACTGTCAAGATGCTTGACGGCTATGATATGACTTTTGCCAAAGAAGATATTGCAAATGCATTGCGCACCCGCATGAAAATTGGCCCTAACCAAAATGACAACTTTACTATTAAAAACCTCTCCGAGATGTATGAGGCCCGAGCAAAGACAACACAGATTTTTAACAGTCTTCTGACGGCGGTAGCTTCGGTAAGTTTACTGGTTGGGGGAATTGGGATAATGAACATTATGCTGGTTTCGGTAACAGAGAGGACTAGAGAGATCGGTTTGCGAATGGCGGTAGGAGCAAAATCTTCAGACATACTGAGACAGTTTTTAGTCGAGGCGACAACTCTATGCGGTATAGGAGGGGTCATAGGTGTTTTCCTCGCTGCTGGAGTGGTAACTGTTTTAGAGGCTTATACTGAGTTTGTCGCAGTCATTGAGTATCATATCGTTATGACCAGCCTCGCATTTTCAGCGCTGATAGGAATGTTTTTTGGGTATTATCCGGCACTGCAAGCGTCTCGATTGCAGCCCATTGATGCGTTGAGATATGAGTAAGACAGATTATCGAGGCGATTCTATGTGTCCCTTTTTGAGGAACCCGAATATATCAATATATTTGGGATGACTAGCGGGTTCTTGCAAAAAAGAGAATGATTTTACACACTAACTTCAAGACAAAAATCGTCTTTCTGTCGGTTTAGATTGTGGATGGCTGGTTAATTCTTTTGGTACGTCTTATCATAATTCTTGTTGGAACTCGTGTCATGGGCATGTAATTGGCTATTAAAGTCAAACATCAAGTAACTGATAGTTGGTAAATTTCTGATTTTAAATAAAAAAGTAATTTGGTAAAGGAAAGGTGCTCTAACCAGCAGAAAACATGAAGTATTGCGTTACTAATATTTTGTCTACATCTTCGGAATCTTGCGAGCTTAGTGCATCTTTTTTCCGATAGAAGTGCCGCTTAAATCCAAATCAGTTAGGGGATTCCCCGATACATCAAGATCTTCGAGTTTTTTTGTTTTTGATAGATCGAGGGCTGTTAATTTATTCATTGAACAAGATAATTCTTTGAGATTAGGTGTGCCTGACAAGTCGAGATGCGCTAGGTTATTTTTAAAACAACAAAGTTCCTCCAAATTAGGTTTGTTGGATAGATCAAGTTCATATATCTTATTTTCATGGCAAAAAATTGATCGAAGAGCTGGTTTGTCACTCAAGTCGAGGTGTTCGATATGGTTATATCCACAGAGAAGCGTCTTTAATTTTGGTTTGTCGTGGAGATCAATATTACTGAGCAGATTTTCGTAGCATGATAAGGTCTCTAAGTGTGGTTTGTTTGATAGGTCCAGTTCACGCAATTTGTTTACGCTGCAAAGTAACCCTCTCAATTGATCTTTGTTCGAAATATCAAGATGGGTGAGGAAGTTTTGGGCACATGAGAGACTTTCTAGCTCGTTAGTGCTGGGCAGCTTAATCTCCATTAATTGATTTTTCCCGCAAGATAAGTTCACAAGCAGTGGGGTGCCAGAGAGATCCAACTCTCGCAACTCATTGTCATTGCATAAGAGATACTGAAGTCGCGGAGTAACCGAACAATCAAGTTGAGTGATTCGATTTTCCTCGCACCCGAGCACGAATAAGTCTCTAGTAAACGATAAATCAATTTGAGTGAGAAGGTTCCTCGGGCACCACAGTTTATATAAATTTGGAGTGTGGGATAAATCTAAATTCGCTAGTTGGTTGTCTCCACAGTAAAGAACCTCAAGTTTAGGATATCTTGAAAGATCCAGTTCGCTTAGTCCTTGACCTGACACATCAAGTTCCGTTAGATCGCTCCCCATAAATTCTGGTTCTTTTTTGGCCATTTGTTTAACTCTTCAAGTTTCGATCTAACAGAAAAAAGAAATTTTTGTTTTGCCCTGCCCTCTATTATAAACGAATTCATTTAGACAGTTAGCGATTAGTCAATGACAAATCCCTCAGTGGGGCGCAGACTAAAGCTTTTGTAAAACAAGGTTAGTCGATGCCCAATATTTCCGCATATTAAACAACTGGGGATGCAAAATTAAGATCGATTTCCCCTGAATTTGATTTTTATTTATTTGAGATGAGCAGGTTGTCCTAGGGGAGATTAGAGGCCCCCATTAAGTCAAGGTCGATTGCTCTAGCTACCTCTCTGCCTTCATTGATCGCCCGTACTACCAGATCTTGTCCTCTTCTGCAGTCTGCTGTGGCATAAACATTTTTAAGACTGGTTCTGTAGTCGATTTTATTTGCCATAAAATTTCCACGCTCATCAATTTCGAGCCCCAACTGATCATTGATATAGTGCTCTGGCTGAAGGAAACCCATCGACAATAGAATGAGATCGGCGTCCCATCTTTTCTCGGAGCCCTTTATTTCCTGAAGTTTGCTGTCGACTTCAATCGTGAGGATGCCGTTGAGGCTGCCATCTGCGTTGCGAAGAATTTCTTTACTACTGATTGAGAATTTTCTTGGGTCTTCCCCAAAACGCTGCTCAGATTCGGCATGTCCGTAATCTATTCGATGGATCTTCGGCCATAGCGGCCATGGGTTGTCTTGAGAGCGATCATCTGGGGGTTTGGGAAACAACTCAAAATTAACCAGAGATTTGCAACCATGCCTCAATGAGGTTGCAATGCAATCCGTGCCAGTATCTCCACCTCCAATCACTATGACATTTTTATCTTTTGCGCTTATGTAATTTCCGTCATTGAGTCCAGAATCTAGATAGCTTTTTGTATTATAGGTAAGAAATTCCATAGCGAGATGAACTCCACTACCATCTCTGCCTGGAATATTTAGATCTCTGGCCTTTGTTGCACCGGTTGCCAATAAAAGCACATCATGTTTGTTCATGAGATCTCTTGCGCTAATGTCTTTCCCTACATCGGTATTTTCGCGGAATTGTATCCCTTCATCCCTAAGTAATTGAACCCGTCGATCCACTATATCTTTCTCTAGTTTCATATTCGGAATGCCGTACATGAGTAGGCCGCCGATGCGGTCGTCTCTTTCGTATACTGTTACATTGTGACCAGCCTGATTAAGCTGGGCGGCGGCAGCTAAACCGGCCGGGCCCGAGCCGACGATGGCTATGGTCTTGCCGGTCCTAACCTTGGGTTGAGAGGCTGAAACCCAGCCCTCTTCGAAGCCTCTGTCAATAATGGCATTTTCCAAGTTTTTAATTGTAACGGCGGGTTCGTTTATGCCGAGTACGCACGCTCCTTCGCATGGAGCAGGACAGACTCGACCGGTAAATTCAGGGAAGTTGTTTGTCGCATGTAAGCGGTCTAAAGCCTCTTTCCAACGGCCGTTGTACACCAAGTCATTCCACTCTGGGATCAAGTTGTCGACTGGACACCCATGGTTTGATTGACAAAAAGGCACCCCACAATTCATGCAGCGGGCTCCCTGAGTTTTAAGATGTTCTTCTGCCGGGGGCGTATAGATTTCTTCGTAATCGTCTAGCCTCAAGTTCGTCGGCCTATACGGCACCGAGACTCGGTCGAATTCCTTAAAACCAGTGACTTTTCCCATAAGTTTTTCTCAAAGTTTGTATTACCCTGAGGCGGATAATTTTGATCCTCTTGACGCGATTTCCTCTAGGACACGTTTGTAATCAGTAGGAAATACCTTTACAAAGAAATTGCCCTCGGTTTCCCAACCGGACAGTATTTTTTCTGCTACGGTGGAGCCTGTGTAGAGGAGATGGTTCCTTAGCATCTGTTTGAGTTCTTTGATATCATCTTCAGCTTCTAATGTTTCGAGTTCGAAGGTTTCGGCATTGCAAGTGCTAACGAAGGTCCCGAGCTTATCCCAAACATAAGCTATTCCGCCACTCATTCCTGCGCCAAAATTTCTTCCTGTCTGTCCTAAAATCACTACCCGCCCGCCGGTCATGTATTCACACCCATGATCCCCTACACCCTCGACGACCGCGCATGCACCACTATTTCTTACGCAGAACCGCTCAGCGGCGATTCCTCTGAAGTAGGCTTCTCCGGAGGTTGCTCCATAAAGTGCGACATTGCCGATTAAAATATTTTCTTCCGGTATGAAAGTGCTCACTTTCGGCGGGTAGATGATTATTTTGCCACCGGATAACCCCTTCCCAACATAGTCGTTCGCATCGCCCTCTACTTTAATACAAATGCCTTTGGCAAGCCAAGCGCCCAAGCTCTGGCCAGCTGATCCATTGAGCTTGATATTTATAGTGTCATCTGCAAGGAACTTTCCGTTTGTTGCTTTTGCTACTTCGTGCGAAAGCATAGCACCCACCGCACGATTTGTATTAATGATTGGAAGCTCGATTTTGACCATGTCACCATTTTTTATGGCTGGCTGTGATCGGGAAATTAACTGGTTATCTAAGGCTTGGTTGAGCCCATGATTCTGTTTTATGGTCTGAACGACCTCTGTGCCTTCATAGATTACCTTTGCCGGTGTCAAAATTTTTGTGAGGTCAAGCCCTTCAGCCTTCCAATGTGTGATCGCTTTGTTAGTATCCAGTCGATCGGATCTGCCCACCATGTCAATTACTCTTTTGAAACCTAATTTGGCCATAATCAAACGCAGTTCTTCCGCTACCATAAATAAATAGTTGACGACATGCTCTGGTTTGCCGTTAAATTTTTTTCTTAGCTCGGAATCTTGAGTTGCTATCCCAACGGGGCATGTATTCAGATGACATTTTCGCATCATAATACATCCCATGGTAACGAGCGGGGCCGTTGAAACACCAATTTCCTCAGCACCCAGCAGGAACGCAATGGCGACATCGCGTCCCGTTTTTATTTGACCATCCGTCTGCAAGACCACCCGAGAACGCAGATTATTCATCACGAGAGTTTGATGGGTTTCGGCTATACCCAGTTCCCAGGGCAAACCGGCATGCTTGATCGATGTAAGAGGTGACGCTCCGGTACCGCCATCATGTCCAGCTATGACGAGATGATCGGTCTTCGCTTTCGTCACTCCGGCCGCTATTGTACCCACGCCAATTTCAGAGCCTAGCTTAACGCTGATCCGCGCACTGGGATTACAGTTTTTCACATCGTGGATTAACTGGGCTATGTCCTCGATAGAGTAAACATCGTGATGGGGAGGAGGGCTTATAAGCCCAACCCCCGGCGTTGAATACCGTATGCTTGCAATATTTTCATCCACTTTTCCTCCCGGTAATTCTCCCCCCTCTCCCGGTTTGGCGCCTTGAACGATTTTTATTTGAATTTCATCAGCATTGGACAGATACCAGATTGTCACACCGAACCTTCCGGATGCGACCTGCTTAATGGCAGACCTTTTTGAGTCCCCGTTGTCGAGTCTGATAAATCTATTGGGATCCTCTCCTCCCTCTCCCGTATTGGACTTGCCTCCAAGACGGTTCATTGCTATCGCAAGAGTCTCATGACTTTCCGCTGATATAGAACCAAAACTCATGGCGCCGGTACAAAACCGTTTCACGATTTCGGAAGCCGGCTCAACCATATCTGGATTGATTTCTGTAGTTTTGTCGTATTTAAATTTGAAGAGACCCCTGAAGGTTGCTCGCTGGGTAGCTTGCTCATTCGCATGTTTTGCAAAAGCCCAGTAAGCGCCCTCGTCATTGGTTTTCGCTGCAACTTGAAGGTTCGCTATGCTTGTTGGGTCCCACATGTGAGTTTCGCCCCCGCTTCGCCAGTGGAAGTCTCCAGGGTTGGACAGTGCGGGAATCAAATTGGCTGACCGTTCGGGGAAACCTTGCTCATGGCGCTTCAAAATCTCTCGATGCAGAATAGGAAAGCTTACGCCCTCGACCCGACTAGCTGTGCCCACGAAGCAGCGATCGATAATGTCTCGCGCTATTCCAACTGCCTCAAAGATTTGCGCGCCTTTGTATGATTGGAGTGTCGATATTCCCATCTTTGCCATCACTTTTAAAATACCTTTAGACACTCCTTTTATGTATGCACCACTTATCACCCCGATGTCTGGGTAAGTATGAGGATCCAAAAGGTTCTCGTTGCGCGCTTGCAAAAGCGCTTCGAATGCCAAATAAGGGTTGACTGCATCAGCTCCATAGCCAATCAAGAGACAATGATGATGTACCTCTCGAGCTTCACCAGACTCAAGAACTAAACCTATCCTGGTGCGTTCCTGATTGCTCACAAGGTGATGGTGCACCGCGCCACAGGCTATGAGAGAACTCAGCGCCATCCGATCACGATTAATATTTCGATCAGATAAAATTACTAATGAATATCCATCCTTTATGGCGTTGGATGCTTCCTCGCAAATACGAGTTATGGCGGATAGCATACCCTCCACGCCCAATGACTTCGGAAATGTTATATCGATCGTCTGACTTTTCCACCCCATGTAATTAAGGTGTTTTAACTTCAGCAATTCCTCGCTAGTAAGAATGGGGTTGTTCAACTGCAATCGATTTGCATGTTTTGGGGTTGCGTCCAAGACGTTGCCCTCCGGACCGATAAAGCACATCAGGGACATAACTATCTCTTCGCGAATCGAATCGATCGGAGGGTTTGTTATCTGAGCAAAAAGCTGTTTAAAATAGTCATATGTCATTCGAGACTTGCTGGAGAGACATGCTAAAGCAGAGTCATTGCCCATGGAGCCAAGAGGATCTCTCGCCTCTGTGACCAGGGGCATTAGCATGAACTCCATCGTCTCCGTTGTGTAACCGAAGGCTTGCATTCGCGAAAGAAGTGATTCAAATTCCACTTGAATTTTTTTTTGGGGGAGAGGGATATCCTCTAACTCGATTTTTTGATCGCGCAACCATTCCGCATATGGATTTTTATTTGAAAATTCTTCCTTCAGTTCTTCGTCCGGTATCATTCGCCCTTTGTCAAAATCTATTAGAAACATTTTCCCTGGTTGCAATCGGCCTTTAATTTTTACATTACTCGGCTCAACTTCCAACACGCCTACTTCTGAGGCCATAATCACTTTGTCGTCATGCGTGATGTAATACCTGCTCGGGCGCAGCCCGTTGCGATCAAGCACAGCCCCGATATAGTCGCCGTCCGTAAACGCAATAGACGCTGGGCCATCCCAAGGCTCCATGATTGCAGAGTGGAATTCATAAAACGCTTTCTTTTCAGGCAACATATTTTTATCGGACTGCCAAGCTTCAGGTACCATGATCATTGCAGATTCCTGCAGGGAGCGACCTGACATCATAAGAAATTCTAAAACATTGTCGAAATTTCCCGAGTCAGAGCAATCCGGCTCAGCTATGGGAAACAGCCTATCAATATTATCTTGAAAATAGTCGCTAGCAGCCACGCCTTGTCGAGCCTTCATTTGGTTTACGTTTCCTCGGAGAGTGTTAATCTCTCCGTTGTGACTCATGTAACGGCATGGCTGGGCTCTGTCCCAAGAGGGGAAGGTATTGGTGCTAAATCGGGAATGGACCATTGCTAAGTGCGTTTCATAGCGCGTGTCCTGGAGGTCATTGTAAAAGGGAAACAGCTGAGCTGGAGTCAACATCCCTTTATAGACAATAGTTTTTGGTGATAGGCTGCATGCATAGACCATTGATGCTTGACTCAAATTAGAGTCTGATCTTAGCTCGCTTGAGAACTGCTTTCTAACAATGTATAGCGACCGATCGAACTCTAAAACGTCTTTGTGGTTGCAGCCAACAAAAAGTTGCCAGATCGAGGGCATCGCCTCAATTGCGGCCGGTCCGATGTTCGACCCTTCTGGATCTATTGGAACTTCTCTCCAGCCCAAAAAGTCGAGACCAGCTTCCTTTGTCGATCGTTGTATGACCCGCTTACAAAACTCCAGTTCGTCAGCCTGTTGGGGCAGAAAAATATTCCCAACTGCGAACTCATGTTTTCCGGGCAGATCAATCCCTGATTCTTTTGC
>CAJWMT010000023.1:0-29339 GCA_913044275.1 uncultured Cellvibrionales bacterium | reverse complement strand
GCTGGGGTCAGCATTCCTTTATAAACAATTGTTTTCGGCGATAGGCTGCAAGCATAAACCATCGATGCTTGACTGAGCGTGGAATTTGATTTTAGTTCACTTGTAAACCGCTTTCTTGCGACGTATAACGAACGGTCGAACTTTTCGACATCCTTGCGCTTAGAGCCAACAAAAAGCTGGAACATCGAGGGCATCGCATCAACTGCCGCTGGACCGATATTTGACCCTTTGGGGTCTATTGGAACTTCTCTCCAACCCAAAAAATCTAGGTCAGCTTCCAAGATTGACCGCTCTATCACAGTTTTACAAAATTTTGCTTCATCTACCAACTGTGGTAGAAAAATGTTGCCAACTGCAAATTCACGTTTGCCAGGAAGATCAATCCCTGATTCTTTTGCAACTGAGGAAAAAAAAGAATATGGCATTGCTGTCAGGATGCCGGCGCCGTCTCCAGTGTTTTCCTCAAAACCGCAACCGCCCCTGTGATCCATGCGGGAGTTCAAGTGATAAGCATCGAGCATAATCTGACGGCTGGGCAGTCCTCTTATTTGCGCTACGAAACCAACTCCGCAGGAGTCTTTTTCAAACGCAGGGTCATATAGCCCTCTTTTTTCGGGATAACCGATGTGACCATCTATTCGTCTGTTTTTGATCCGCCCCATTTCTAAATTCGTGATTCGCTTCCGTATCGTCAAAAGTCAACATCATTTTACAGCCTACTTTCCGACTAGCTTTATAATTATTGTGTGAGCCGGCCGCCTTGACTTATTATACGCGATTTTCACAGTTATAGACGCACTTAACCTTGTGGAGATCGGATTTACAACACTGCGTTTCCGTGAGCGACGATTCTTGCAAACCAAAAACTTTTTGTTTGCAAAGGCTTTTTTTGCTGACGTACCATAGTATGGGCGCAGCGTTTGGAAGCGCCGAGTTTTTAAAAAAATTACATCAATTTAGGGGTCAGCTATGTCTCAGACACTTTATCGATCTACTTTGAAAAGTTATACACAGACGATATCTGCCATTTTGACATGTCTTGCGAAGGGTCAGAAATTTTGCTTGGATAACAATATCGATCGGAATCAACTCGTTAATGAGCGCCTTCATGAAACCATGTTGCCGTTGCATTTTCAGATTATAACCCTGGTACATTTTTCAGAAGGAGCCATTATAGCTGCTTATGATGGCGTTGCCTCGGCGCCGGATATGACCTTGAATTTCGATTATGATGGGCTTCAACAATATCTTGAGGGTTCCTTGCAGAGACTTAGCGGTCGGGATTCGAAAGAAATTGAGTCCCTGAAAGGAGGTGAGGTCGTTTTCAAGTATGAGGGAGTCACACTGCCATTTACAACAGAAGACTTTTTTAGTTCTTACGCGTTACCAAATTTTTATTTTCATGCGAGTGTAGCTTATTCAATTTTGAGATCATTGGGGGTGCCGCTTGGGATTGCAAACTACATCGGACGAGTAAGGACAACGGAATCGCCAAATTTGCCAGCAGGGATTCACCAGTTTACTGGTTCAGAATACCTCAATTTTCTGGAGGGACTTGCCGGTGCATAAACTCAATAAAGGCGCGAGCGGAATTTTTTAGGCGTCTGCAACCACTCCGCTCGTCTTAAGCATTTCAATGTCATGCTCTGTAAAGCCAATTCCGTGCAAAATTTCATCGGTATGGGATGCTATTTTTGGCCCCGGCCATTCCGTTCCCCCAGGCGAATGACTCAGTTTAGGCAGGATAGCTGGTATACTCAGAGGTTCGCCATTGATTTCCACTTTTTCAAAGAGTTCCCGCTCATTGAAATGTGGATCAGCCATCATATCAGCGACGTTATACACGGGCCCGCAGGGCACTCGGTTTTCCTCCAGAATGGACATGGCATCGTTGATATTAATGTTTTTACACCATTTCTTTAGCACATCATCTAAAAACTCTTGGTTGGCCACCCGATCGGCATTTGATGCATATTTGGGGTTGTCTGCTAAGTCACTCCGTCCAATTGCTCCCATGAGTCGCATGAAAATTGAGTCCCCATTTCCACCGATCACTAGGAATTTTCCATCTTTGCATTCATAGGTGTTGGTGGGTACGATCCCCGTGACCGTGGTGCCAGAAGGTTCGCGAATTTCGCCAGCACCGTCATACTCAGGGACTACCGCCTCAAGTAAATTAAACATAGATTCGTATAGTGCAACGTCAACAATTTGCCCACCATTACCTCGATCTTTGGATCGAAGTGCCATGAGAATTCCAAGGACAGCGTGGAGGCCTGATATAGTATCACCCAAGCTAAGGTTTGGTCTGACCGGTGGCTCTCCCGGAAACCCATTTACGTATCTAAATCCACTTATCGCTTCACAAGCTGAAGCAAACCCTGCTTTGGAAGAGTAGGGACCTGTTTGACCGAAGCCCGAGATCCGAGCATAAATGAGGTCGGGATTATCACGGCGCATGCTGTCAGGGTCAAGGCCCCAACTTTCCAAAACTCCAGGACGGAAATTCTCTACAACCACGTCTGCGCTAGCCAAAAGTTTTTTGACTAAGCCGCGACCCTCTTCGGCTTTGAGATTCAATGAGATACATTTCTTGTTGCGTGCTAAACTGTGCCACCAAAGTGACGTTCCATTTTTGACCTTCCTCCAATTGCGAATTGGATCGCCGCCGGGAGGTTCTATTTTTATTACTTCAGCGCCAAAATACCCCAGCATGCAACCCGCAAAAGGCCCCGCCAAAAGCTGACCGAGTTCTATAACACGAATACCGTCGAGAGGTTTATTCACTTGCGTTTCTCCAAGTCACTTCTATCGCAAACTAACATATTTTATTTTACCATCAGCTTCTGCTCTGCGGCGACCAAAATATTTACAAATTGCTGTCATCAAAGGTAAGGGTGATTTGTCCTGCTATCATTGTTAAGATTTTCATTGAATGGCTTTTCGAGACAAAGATAGAATCGCATTAGGATTAATAGGAGTTTTTAAGTCATGATTATTTTAAATAGAGAGGTACTCAGCCTTGTCTAATCAAGTAGTGATTACCGATGTGGGACCTCGTGATGGACTTCAAAATCAAAAAAAAATTTTAAGTATATCCGAGCGCGCAGAACTCATCTATGCTCTGGGTAGATCAGGAATTCCTGGTATCGAGGTCGGCAGTTTTGTTTCACCTAGAGCAGTTCCGGCGATGGCAGGAACAGATAAACTGGTCGATGATCTGAATAAGACGAAATCATTCCAAACTCCAATTGTAGCTCTGGTACCCAATTTGAAAGGTTACCATATGGCTCGAGAGGCCGGCATGAGGCATGTTGTTATGGTGGTCTATGGAAGCGATGCCATGGCGAAAAAAAATGTGGCGATGAGCAAGGCCGAGGCCGAAAAAAATATTGAGGAAATTATGGCTGAAGCGGCTAGGGACGGCATTGATGTGACTGCGACGGTTGCAGTTGCTTTTGAATGTCCATTTGAGGGAAAGATTGAGCCAGTCATTACAGAGAGAATCGTTGAAAGACTGATTGACATGGGCGCGGCAAATGTGGTCCTGGCGGATACTATCGGTGCGGCTCACCCGAGACAGGTGGGTGATCTTACAACTAATCTCGTGCAAAAACATGGTTTTGATATTCTGGGATGCCATTTTCATGATACCAGAGGGCTCGGTGTGGCTAATGTTTACGCGGCTCTTCAGGCTGGTATCAGGCGATTTGACAGCTCCATTGCTGGGTTGGGCGGATGCCCGTTTGCCCCCGGGGCATCAGGCAATGTAGCGACTGAAGATGTAGTCTTGCTATGCAAGCAAATGGGTTTCGCTACTGGCATCGATATTTCAGAGCTGTTGATAGCATCTGAGAGGGCTGCAAGGCTTACTGAGACGGACGCAGAGGGAAGGTCCACTGTTTGGTTGAGGGATAATCACAAAAAGTTGGATTTATAAAATTTCCTTATCTTCAAAAGCATTTTGACATTAGATTGGAATAAGTGCGCTCCAGTGTTCATGAGTCTGATAGGGGTAATGGCTATAACGCCCAAATCAAGCTGGGCGGATCATCGATTTGTCCATCCTGCCTTCTCAAATCTCGATTTAGTTAACCGATTTACATGCCATATGGAAAACACGAGATATCTATGGCTCCACTCCCCTCCCTCAAAGCCCTCATTACTTGAGAGTAGCGGGTTAAAACCTTAAGGCAGTAAATCATCCGATCCTCTAACTGACATTGTGACTGGGATTTATCGCCATTACCGTCCTCGTTGAAAACCGAGTTTACATTTCTCACAATAAGTTGTTCAGGAATATAACAGATTCGGTTGTTCTTATAGCTACTCATCCGAAGCTCTGATATTGGATAGGAACCGCCGTCTGAAGCGGATACAGCAACTATCAAAGCTGGTTTGTGTGCCAATTCGCCATCGGTCCACATTAGAAAAAAATTTTTTAGTGCAGAGGGCACCATGCCATGCCATTCAGGACTAACTATTACGAGTCCATCAGTTTTTTGGAGCCTTTTTTTAAGAGGTTGCAATCTTTTTTTCCAGGCATCTTCACCTGTCCAGATGGACTCATCCCAAAGCGGCAGCGGATGGTCTGACAAGTCGAGTATTTCGGTACTCACGTCACCATGGTCTCTAATCATCAATGCCAGCAGTTTTTCTGAAATTTTTCTGCTCTGAGATGATTTACGATGGCTGCCAGAGATTATGGTAATTTCCATGTTCTCCTCCAGATTTTCTCTGTCGCGGCACCCTAGCCAGCGATAGACTTACCACGATTTTGCTATAAGCCCAAACTGCATAGCCTCAACATATGCAATGAAAGACCTCCAAACCGCCTAACGGATCGTCCATTTTCTCGGCTGGCGGAGGGACGAATTTTGCTCTTCTGCATTTTTGTTCTGATAGTGAAGGCGCTGCGTTCAAATAATTATGCTTAGCGATCGTTAAACTCGGTTTCAAACTGGAAATACACCCGATCAACATTGCATTTGACAAGACCAATTAATTCGAGTCCTAGGGATTCGAATCCCAATCCTTTGAGTTTACGCGAGTCTTGATTTTACTTTTTGAAATTGCTAAGACTTGTTACACTGCTTTAACAACTTCATCAGTGGACATTATCTTGGCCCAAAGTCGGCCAAGCATCGTAAGCGAACTCTCTTGCATTTCATGGCTGTCGGTGCCAGTTGCATCAGACACGATGACCACTTTATATTGTAAATCGCTGGCTTCCATTGCTGTCATTGCCACGCAGTTATTGGTGGACACTCCAACACAAACGAGCGTATCAACATTCATTGCTCGAAGAGCAGAGTCGAGACGTGTCGATCTGAATGCCCCCTGAGTTGTTTTGTTTAAAACAAGTTCGTCTGTCAGGGGACGAAGTTGATCTACAATTTCATGCTCCCTATTTCCGACAAAATTGTTGGTTTTCTGAACGATCGTCCTTATTGTTGGAACAACGTCTCTGGCGTCCGAGGTTTCTGCTCCGTAAGTGACATAGATAACTCCGTTACATTTGGATCTAAATGTATTTATAAGCTTTGTGATGTTCGGTACAAGAACATTTTCGATCCTATCGAATCTATAAGTCGCAGTGTCAGCTTTCCCGCTGTCTTGCAAAAGTTTGCCAAGACCGAGATTTCTGTTGCCGGTAGCGTTTTGCATATCAATTACGAGCAAAACAGCTTTTTCAGGAACAATTTCTATATTTTGCGAGAAAGAATCGATAAATTTAGGCTGTTTCATGATACTATTGTACGGACTAATTAAAGGTTGTTCAAACGTTTTTTAGAGGTCTGTCATGGACAAATTTTCTGCAGCAGGTTACGGTGCTCAAAACATAGGAATTGGCAATTGCAGTGCTATCTTGTTGGTTGATTTCCAAAAGGGGTTTACAGATCCTCGCAGCACTCTTGGTAAATCTCAGCACGTCGATTCTGCTGTTGAGACTTCCGCGAAGTTTCTGAGGATGATCAAAGACGCTGAGTTGCCAGTAGCATCCTGCCGCACATCTTGGGCAAGTGCTGATGAGATGGCCTATTGGAAGGTATCCTCGTTGTACAGCGGTGAGTTCTTTCACGGTCATGAGTTCACTGAGTTGGATCCAAGGATTGCGAACTCTCGCCAACACTATGAGTTCGTCAAAACGGCACCTTCAATTTTTTTCAAAACACCCTTGATCACTTGGTTGACAAAAAAAAATGTGGATACTGTATTCGTCCTTGGTTGTACAACCAGCGGTTGTGTTCGAGCATCTGCGATAGACAGCTTTTCACTGGGTTTCAGAACAATGATTGTTGAAGATTGCTGCGGTGACCAAGATTTGGACGCCCATGAGTCAAACTTGAGGGATATGGGCAGGCGATACGCCGACGTCCTCAACCATTCGAAAGCCATAGAAATGATTTTACAAAAACTGCCCTCCTAGAACTTAAACTCTATTAAAGATTTTAGTAGTTGCATCATTGAAGGTTTCTAGTGTCAATATCGTATCTACAAGTGCGTCAAGTTCCGTTTTTGTCATAAATGGCTCACACAGCCCCTTGAATTTATCTATAAACTCGCCTTCCGACATGAAATTCGTAGGTTCTCCCTTTGGAACTTTAACGAATCGCTCATATTTTTCGCTATTGATATCAATGGAAACGCTGGCACTCATATTTTCAGGACTGTTTGCCTCAGCCAGCTCATCTATTGAGACACTTACCCGATGACAAAGTTTGAGGGTGTCGGGGTCAAGCAGGTGCTTCTGATAATCGTCCCATACAAAGCGCCTCTCGCGAAAGGCCACTGCAGCGCTAAAAGGCATTGAAAATTGGGCGTCAACGATACTCTTAGGCGCTTGTTTTAGATCGATCGGTTCACCAATGACACCAAACCCTCTGCTGGGTAAGCCAACATGTATATGAGGATTCATGCATTCTGACAAAGAGTGCTCTCGGGTCAAATCTATTATGGCATCTATGGCAGCATGGCTATATCTGCAGGAGGGATAGGGCTTTACGCCCAAAGACATGGTATCCCAACGGTCACCCAGTTCGGAAGTTGCTCTCGATGGATTCCCAGATGAACTGTAGTTGCTCAAAAATCCCCACTGTCCCTCTATAGATTCGCCCGGTCCTTTGAAATTTTCGCTAGCAGCCACGGCCGCCATTAATCCGTTCTGCGCCGCTTGTCCCACGTGAAGTCGCTTCGTCCAAGCCCCGTCGACCAGAAACTGCATGGCTCCCGCCGTCTGACTGAGCGCAACTCCAAATGCAGATGAAAATTGGGCTTTTGACAGACCAAAAATTTTTCCCGCTGCTGCTGCTGCTGCAAAAATTCCGCATGTGGCGGTCGGATGGAAGCCTCGCTTATAGTGGTCGCCGGCATCAACAGCTTTGCCCAGCCGGATGTGTATTTCATAACCCAATACTAAAGCTGTGATAATTTCCTTGCCTGATGCGTTTTGCATTTGCGCCGCGGATAGGACAGCGGGGAGGATGGGCGCGCTCGCATGAAGTGAGGCTTCAGCATGCGTGTCATCGAAATCTAGAGAGTGCGCAAGTGTTCCGTTTATTAATGCAGCAGCGCTGGGTGCATATAATTTAGTGTCCCCGAAAACACTGCATGAGCCTTGATTGAGTCCAAGCTTATCTACTGCTCTAATTAAGCTACCGGTTGATTCAGAAGAATTCCTAGCCCTGACAATGATACCAGCGGTGTCAAGAATTAATTTTTTGGTGCGTTCTACTACTTCTATTGGAAGGTGCGAATATTGAATACTTTCGGAGAATTCAGCAATTGCATCTGTGGTTGCAGTCATAATAACCTAGCCTGTTCGTGTTATGAGGGGGGGCGGGCGGGCAGAGTTATGTCGAAATGTCGATGCAAAATTGCCGCGATGTTTTCATAACAGCATCCAAATCTGACAACCTCAAGGGTCTCAACATTAAGAAGTGTAGATGACATTCCCTGGTGGCTATACTTGACTGGGCCGTAATCAATTATTAAGTCAGCGGCATCCTTAACCTCGTCTTGAATGTCCTCGACTTTAAACCGAGTTCCAGTTGTTGAAACATTGGCAGACGAGCCAAATACAAGTTTGCCAGCCTGATAAATCAGGCCAGTTATTGCAGCGTGAAATTTGCCTGCATTTGTAAGCATTGCTAGGGTATCGTTTACCGTACTTCTATGGTACAAGTCAGGGTTAATAGCCCTTATCAATGGATTTTCGAGGTTGCATGGTGCAATGACCCCCAGTGGCAGATCATAATCATCCGTGATGGCTTGAACAATTTCAGCGCCTCTGCTTGAGACCTTGTGCATTGCTTTGTGATGCCCCATATTTCCAATTACGGCATTGTATTTTGAGTTAGCCCGTTTCTTGGTTTTGAAAATATGCATGATTGAATCATCAGTCCCGCCCAAAAAAGCATAGCCGACGTCCATGGGCAATATGCAGGTGCCCCCTTGCTCGAGCACCTCAAAAGCAGCTTTTGCATCCTCTTCAATCTTTAAAACACCCACATATTCCTCCGTTTCAGTCTAATCTAATGCGATTCCCGTTCAAGGATGGCCAGGAAGTCATTGCTATGCTTTTACTCTTGAAGCAGTGAAGTCTGGAGCTTTGGGTGGCTCCAGGCCTGTTTCTTTTTGGCACCTAGCCCGAAGATCTTCGACCTCGCCCCCGAAATTGAAGACTTTAGCGTCGCTGTTGATTGCTACCTTTTTGCTGGATCTGAGAACTTTAGTCTCTTCAAATTCAACGATATTGTTTTTGATTACAACTCCATAGGAATTCTCAGCCGCATGATGACTCACCAATCCAGCGAGGACGTCATTCAATACTCTCTCGGGCTCCCGAGTAAGCGGATCTCCAACACCTCCACCGCCCCAAGTATTGAAGTATAGAATATCCCCCCCTTTGACGGGGTAGCGATCGCATTTAGACGGCAAGAACTCTCTCTCTCCGCCCTCACGAACCAATTCTTTTGTGCTTCGCATGCCCGGTTCGGCGCCATTTACACCCCACGGATAGGTGAGCCAACGATCGTCATGGATTGAAATTTCACCGTCCTCCAAAAACCTGTAACCCATCCTAATTCCATTGCCACCTCTGTGGTAGCCAGCTCCTCCGCTATCAATGATGCATTCATAGGTTTCGATTCGCAGAGGAAAATATGCTTCAAGAAATTCATTAGGAACATTCTTGAAGTTAGGCCAAAGCGAGTGTCCATCCGGACCATCCCCCACTGGTCTTGCAGGAATTCCACCGAAACCAATTTGGTAAAGTTGATACCACTCGCCGTTCGAGTCTCTCCCAGAGTACATAAAGTGAGGGCTGTCTGAAAAGCCCGCCCCGCAAAGAAAGTCAGGATTTCCTTGCCCTAGAAGGCCACTAAGCACGTCAAATATTCGCCCCAATGCATGGGTTCTGCATGATAGTGCGGCTGGTCTTATGGGTTTGAGTAAGCTGCCTTTCGGGATTCTTACGTCTATGTAATCATAAAACCCATCATTGAAGAGAATTTGTGGATCAAACGCAGAAATCATAAAAGTGCCGCAGAACATCTTGAACATTTCTTCGTTTAGCATGAAATTGATAGAACCCGGGCTCTGAGGATCGGTGCCGTCAAAATCAAAAATAACTCTCTCTCCCTCTCTCCACATGGAGCACTTAATCTTGTAGGGTCCTGACCCCAAAGCGTCATCACAAATATAGTCTTCAAACGATTGCTTCTGTTCAGGGACCGTCTCCATAATTAACTGGCGCATTGCCCTACAATTTCTCTCCAGCAATTCCTCTAAAGCGGAGTAAAAAACATCGTCACCGAACCTTTCCGCCATCTCCACGCATCTTCTTTCAGCAATGGTGCAAGCTGCAATCACTCCCTTAAAGTCGCCTTCGTTCCAATGAGGCATTCTAGAATTCCGAAGTGCTATCTTCATTATGTCTTCCTGAAGCTCGCCTTTTCGAAAAATTTTTACAGGAGGGAAGGCGGTCCCCTCCTCGAATATCTCTCGCGCTTCATTTGGGAGAGAGCCGGGAACTCGACCGCCAATATCTGTTAAATGTCCGAAATGAGCGGCCCAACACATGTGCCGACCATCTTTAAATATAGGTTTAATGACCAAGTAGTCATTTAGATGGCTTATTGCACCTCCACAACTATAAGGATCGTTGGTGAGGATCATATCACCTTCCTCCAATGTGCCATCATAGCCTTCCATGAACCCATGGATAAACGAGCCGAACTGGCCCACGATCATTTTTCCATCCACGTTCGCGACCATTGGAAAGGCATCACCCTGTTCACGAATTCCGGGGGACATCGCCGTTCTGAAAACCGTGGCGTCCATTTGTTCTCGGGTATTTCTCAAAGCGCTCTCGATTACGTCGAGTGTTATTGGATCAACGGCCACTTTATTGAACGGGGTTGGGTTAGTCTGTATGATTTTTTCGCTCATGAATTTTGCTCCCTCAAGACGGCGACAACAGTAGGTTAAGTTTATCATCTACCAAAGCCTTATACCCCGGCAGCACGACGGAGGTTGAGTCCATCTCTGTTATGACGGCAGGGCCCTCAACGAGATGACCAGATTTTAATAATTGTCTGTCATACACCTTGGCGGGATGGGTTTTACCATTATGGAAGATTTCATGGTCCGAGAGGACGGCGTCTTCGACGCGGGCCCCATCTTGAGCTTCTGATGCAGCAAGTTCAAGATCAGGTTTTGGTCCCAAGGCAATTACCCTTAGGTTAACAAATTCTTTCTCGCCGTCGATCTTAAATGTAAATAGCTGCTCATGCAGCTTGTCAAAATCGTCCGACACCTTGCTGAAGTCTCCTTTTTTGATAAGCTCAATGTCGACTGGGACTGTTAAAACCAATCCTTGACCTGCATAACGAATGTCAATCTCGTGTTGCTTAACGAGTGATATAGAGTCGATTGATGGGTGCACATTTGTGTCTGATCGGTTGAGACCATCGGCAGCGGTTTGTTCTAAACCTTTGAATTCGCTCGCGAGTTTTTCACCAGAGGCGGAAGACATGTTAACAATGATCGTTTTTGAGGCCTCATTTCTAAGGCGTGTCGTTGCGTCGCCATATGCACAAAGTATCCCCGGCCCGGGAGGGATAAGGACCGGCCAAGCCTGAGTCAGCTCGCCGAGCGCGTTTGCATGCAGAGGCCCTGCGCCGCCGAATGCCATCAGAGAGAAATCTCGCGGATCATAACCTTTTTCGACCGAAACTAATCTCACTGCCCCAAACATTTTTTCATTTACTATTTTGATAACACCTTCAGCTGCTTCCAACAATCCAAGTCCAAGAGCGTCAGCAATTTTTTGAATCGCTTTTTCGGCTTGCTCCCTGCGAATTGCCATATCCCCGCCCAATTTTTGGTTTTCTGGAAGATATCCCAAGACAACATTGGCATCTGTTACAGTTGGGTCAGTCCCGCCTTTGTCATATGCGGCCGGCCCCGGCTCAGCGCCAGCCGATTCTGGCCCTACCCGAAGGGCACGTGTGAGTTCCGGCACATGCGCTATCGACCCTCCACCGGCACCAATTGACCTCACGTCAAGCGCGCTTGCCCGCACGGTAACGTCACCTACCGTCGTCTCGCGTCTTACAAGCGCTTGCCCGTTTTCTATTAAAGCTACGTCAGTTGAGGTGCCTCCCATATCGAATGTGATAATGTTATCTATCCCCGCTTGCGCACCTACCCACATTGCTCCAGAAACGCCTCCCGCTGGGCCGCTCATCAACATATAAACTGGAAAATCCCTTGCGGCTGAGGCTGTGGCAAGTCCTCCATCCGATCGAAGAATACTCAAAGTGGCACCATCCATTTCTCTCTTGAATTCGAGCTGAAGATTGGAGATGTAGTTCTCTACTTGAGGCCTTACGTAAGAATTTGCGACCGTCGTAATCGTTCTCTCATACTCCTGCATTTCTGGGATAACTTCGCTTGAAATCGACGTAGGAATCCCAGGTAAAAGCTCCTCCACTAAATCTCGGATTTTCCTCTCATGGAGATCGTTAGAAAAACTATTTATGAGGCATATCGTAATGGCTTCGACATCCTTGGCGGCAAGTTCTTTAATCGATTCTTTGGCTGAATCAAAGTCGAGATCACGGATTATCGTTCCGTCAGCTGCGATTCGCTCGTCAATTTCGATTGTGCAGTCAAGTGGGGCTAGCGGGGGTGTTTTTTGATAATAAAGCCATCCGCCCAAGCCTCCCGGAACATATGATCTTGCAATTTGCAGGACCTGACCATAGCCCTTGGTGGTTATAAGGCCCACTTTTGCTCCGCGGCCAGTTAAAATGGCATTGGTGGCTACTGTTGTTCCATGCGTAACGGCGTCGATGTCAGTAAGATCGACTCCTGCAAGCTCACATGCCTTTTTGATCCCATTCAGCACACCGATAGAGCTGTCACTCGGTGTTGACGGCACCTTGGCGGTAAAGAACTTTGAGTTGGCAGCATTTACCAGCAAAACGTCAGTAAATGTGCCTCCCACGTCCACGCCTACTTTGTACATATCACCTCCGTCCTTCAAAAGTTATTTTTATTGAGAGGTATATTACAATATATGAGCAGAATGTCATATAGTACAATCGCTCTGCGAGAAACATTTAATCCGGACCATTTCTTTTGAGGAAAATGAATTTGATGAAGTCTGCCACCAGCCTACTGTATCAGCGGATAGCCCAAAATTTGATTGACGACATTGGAAAGGGGGTCTGGAGAGTGGGTGATCAGTTACCCTCGGAGGAGCAATTAGCTTCTAGATATAAAGTTAGTCGGTTCACGATTCGTTCCGCTCTTAATCGGGTCCAGTCAAAGGGTATGATAAGCAGAAGACGCAGGCTTGGCACTACCGTTCAGAATGAACGCCCGCTGGAAACTATGGTTCAAGAGGTTCGGACCGTGGATGAGCTTTTTCAGTATCCGGAAGGAACAAGGCTGAAAGTTTTGCGAGCCTCTAATTTTTCCACTGATGTCTCAGTTGCGAATTTTCTCGGTTGTGCAGTTGGATCTAAATGGACAAAAATTGAGACTATAAGGCTATCGCAGAACAGATCTCCAGTTTGTCTTACGGAGATCTATGTGCCAGAGGCATATAAATCTGTAAAGGATCATATTGGAAAAGATTCCACGCCAGCCTTCAAACTGTTAGAGCGTCACTTTCAGGTCGTAGCACAGGAAATTAATGCCGAAATATCAGCAGGGAACATAACAAGCGCTCGGTCAAAACAGCTCCATGTTGAACCAGATAGCGCAAGTTTAATTCTTATACGACGCTATCGAAATGCAGCCGGAGAGTTGCTTGAGGTATCTACCAGCGAGCATCCAGCAAGTAGATTCACATACTCCTTCAACCTTAATTATCGGAGATGATACTAACATGGAAACAATCGATCCAATATCAGTCAAAACCTTGGAGGTCCCCCTTAGAAGTTTATTGTTTGTGCCGGGTAATCATCAAGATAAGATTGCAAAGGTTTTTGGGTACGGAGCAGATGCGGTTATTATTGATTTGGAAGACGCCTGCGCAACAGCTGACAAAAAGAAAGCGCGAAATACGTCGGTTCTTGCGCTCAAACAGACTAGAACTTGTCGTGGTTACATTCGCATAAACGGAACGGATACCTCTTTTTGCTATGGAGACCTCAAAGAGATCGTTGGGCCTTGGCTTGATGGGATAGTTTTGCCTAAGTTGGAGCAACCAGAGCAACTATTCATGGTGGACTGGTTGCTTTCACAGATCGAACGCGAGTGCGGCATCGAACAGAGATCAATCGATATCCTTCCGATCATCGAAACGGGTTTGGGCGTGTCAAATCTGAAAAAAATTTGTGCGAAGCCATGTCGGATGAGACGCTTCGCTTTCGGGGCTGGAGATTTCACCAGAGATGTGGGCATAAAATGGAGTGCAGATGAGTCAGAGTTAGCTTACGTCAGAAGCCATATGGTTTTAACCGCACGAGCATCTGGTTTAGAGCCTCCAATTGATACCGTCCACATCCAGCTTGACGACCTTTCAGGTTACGCTAATTCGGTGGCAATAGGCGCCAAATTTGGTTTTCAAGGTAAATTACTCATCCACCCGAAACAGGTATCTCTTGCGAATAAATTATTTAGACCCAGTGAGGAGGATGTACAACAAGCTCGAAAAGTTGTGGCCGCCTTCGAGGCCTCAGAAGAAGGTGGGTCTGCGTCTATTCAAGTCGATGGCTACTTCGTGGATTATCCGATTGTTGAGAAGGCATACTCTGTCATCAGAAAATCAGAGCTTTTTAAAAACTGATTTACCCTAACCAGTCTTTGATCACTTGATCCGTGTCTGCGCCCAGTTCGCGACCTAACCAATTGACTTGGCCCGGAGTCTTGGAGAGTCTGGGACACACATTCGGAATTGAGATCGCTCCCGCCCGAGGATCATCGAGCGTAATAATGTTTGCTCTAGCGTTATATTGAGGATCTTCAAAGATTTCATCAATGCTATAAATCGGCCCGCATGGAACCTCAGCTGCTTCGCATAGTCCTAGTATTTCGGCCCGATCAAGGCCCGAAGTCCAATTAGTAACGAAAGCATCCACTTTTGAACGATTTTTTTCGCGCTTTCTTATCGTGCCAAATTCCCCCTCACCGCATACATCAAGTCGATTCATTAAAAGCGCTAGGCGATTAAAAATTTTGTCATTGGTACATGCGATGGCAACCCACAACCCATCTCTAGTAGGATAATGGCTATGAGGGACGGCATTAACAGTCCCAGGACCCATTCGCTGCCTCACGAATCCATTAAAAGCGTAAGCCGGTGCCAGCTCGTCCAAAATTCTGAATATGCTCTCATACAAACCAACATCAATCACTTGCCCAGCGTTTGTTTTACCGCGATGGTGGAGCGCAACCATTACACCCAATGCAGCAAACATCCCTGACATGTAGTCTGAGAGTGTTGCCGTGCCTGGAGATGCTGGTGCCGATTCGGGGTCACCACAAAGATATGATATTCCACTGAACGCATTTGCGATACGACCAAAGCCGGGCCTTCCGTTATAAGGCCCTGTTTGACCATAAGCGGTCACCCTTGCAATGATTAATCCCGGATTGATATCCAGAAGAACCTCTTCGCCCAAACCCCATTTTTCCAATGTACCGACTTGGAAGTTCTCGCAGACCACATCGGCTTTAGCTACCAGCTTCTTTAAAGTCTCCGACCCCTCCTCCGATCTCAAATCCAATTCAATGCTTCTCTTGTTGCGTCCCTCGCTCAACCATACTAATGAATCGCCACAAGGAGTCGGAGTGCCAAATTTCCTTATGGGGTCCCCCACTCCAGTGAGTTCAACTTTGACTACGTCCGCTCCAAATTCTGCTAAAAAAGTGGCGCAGTAGGGCGCTGCTATAAAAGTAGCCAAATCAAGCACCTTCAAATCTTTCAGAGGTCCGGATCCTGTGGTTTGGTTCTTCTGTTCTGGTTTTGACGGCATATTTAACTCCAAAAGTACGGACTATTTCATTCACGTTTGGTTATAATAGTGTTGTACGATATTGTCAATGATAGTAGAGTAATAAATATGAAATCAGCCCTTGAGTACAGAGAATCTCTTCGCGAACTCAACCCAAAAGTGTTTCTAGGTGGAGAGAGAGTGCCATCTGTTGCAGATGAGCCAAGACTGGAGCCAGGAATTAATGCAGTTGGGATAACCTATGATTTTGCTCTTGCTGAGCAACACAAAACAGTTATGACATGTGACGGTTTTGACGGAAAACCAACTAATAGATTTTTGGCTATCAACAAAAGCACCCAAGATTTGTTGGACAAGCTTGAGGCAGTGCGTCTCACATGCAAGGTGGCAGGTTGCGCCCAGCGTTATCTCACACATGATGCATTTAATGCGCTGTATGAGGCGACTTGGCAAATTGCACACGACAAGAAATGTGAAAATCACGACAGGTTAGTAGCATATATCGCTTCTGCGCAAAAAAGCGATTTGTCCATCGGAGTTGCAATGACTGATGGCAAAGGGGATCGCTCCGTTAGGCCATCTCAACAGACTCAACCCGACACATATGTGCATGTAGTTGCCCGTCGTCCTGGTGGGATATTTATCAAAGGGGTTAAAGCAATCATTACCGGCGCTCCCTATATGCATGAGCTCCTAGTTATGCCATGTAGGCGTATGTTAGAGGAGGACAAAGATTTTGCCGTGGCATGCGCGGTGCCAATCGATGCCGATGGTTTAACAATCGTTACCCGGCCGGCCGGCCGGCCGGGGCAAGAGTCAGCAAAGTTCAGTGCCAAGTTCGCTCAATCTGTTGCGGTTGCGCATTTTGATAACGTTTTTGTTCCCTATGAAAAAGTTTTCATAGATGGTGAGTTTGAGGCGGCCCATTTGATGACAACAAATTATGCAACACACCATAGGCATAGCTGCATAGGTGCGAGGGCAGGGTTTGGAGATTTGTTGATTGGAGCAGGTGCAATGATGGCGCGAGCAAATGGTCTTGATTATGAAAAAACACCTCACTTGAGAGAAAAAATGGTTGACCTCATTAAAATCACTGAAGGTTTCTATGCCTGTGGCATTGCCGCCTCTACAATGGGTGAACGTGATCGTGCAGGCAATTTCCGTCCAGACAGAGTTTACAGCAATATTGGAAAGCTGCTTCTGGCAAACCAGATATACGATATGCATCGGCTTGCGCATGATGTTTCAGGAGGTCTTGTGGTGGCGTTGCCATCGCCCGAGGAGGATCATAATCCTGAAACCGCACCGATGCTTTCAGACCTCCTTCGTGGTAGTCCTGATGTTTCTTACGAGCACAGGGCAAATGTTGCTAGATTTATTGAAGACCTTACTGCTTCCGAAACAGGCGGGTGGTACTCAGTTATCAGTATGCATGGCGGTGGCTCGCCGGAGGCAATGAAGTTGGAGGTTTTACGAAACTATGATGTTGAAGCGAGATCTGATCTAGTTCAGGCGTTGTTTGATCGCGACGCTCTTGAAATGGGCAAGGGCGTCAAGGTTGATCGTCAACCAGGTCGTTGTTGCGCTGCCGGCTGTGGTGGGGATGATTTGGTTAAACAAGCTGCGTCAGCAAAAAATGGCAAAAATAATCTTCCGTAAATTAACCGCAACTCGGGTTAGTTGTCTAGAACGCGGTTACCGAGTGTTAAAGACACAGGGCAAAAATTCTTATCAGCATCGATGACCCAAATTTATGGATCTTAATCACTTTTCTCGCAGCGACTGGGCAGACGTCCCGCACCATAATCCAGAAACACTATAACGCCGAATTAGGTGTCTATGGCAGTGCTTTTGTCCGTTTTGGCTTTGGCTTGTTCCCGTCTGTTCTCCTCTGTTTAGCGATTATTGGATCGGAAAAATTATTCTCATTTTCACCTCCCTCAGAGTTCTTTCTCTGGTTGATTCTGGCAAGTTGCGGTCAAATCGTTTTTACCATTGTGCTCGGTTTGGCTATGGATAGAAAAAATTTCGGGACGACAATTGCGCTCTCGAAAACAGATGCTCTGCAGGCAGCTCTTGCAGAATCTTTGTTATTGGGATTATACCCCGATCCAAAAGTTACTATCGCTATCACGATTGGATGCTGTGCTATCCTAGTCATAATGACAGAAGATAATGTCGAAGGCCCCTCATATTTGGGTGCTAGGCTTCAAGCGATAATGCTAGGTCTATTAGCCGGATTATGTCTAGGCGTTTGCTCTGTTCTATTTCGGCTTGCCATGGAGACTCTTAACCATTTCGATTTCTTGGAGCGGGCTGTTTTGACGTCATGTCTCGCGACTATCTTACAGACAATAGTCATGGGAGCCTTCCTACTCTTTTTGAGGCCATCAGAGTTACTGTTGTGTGCAGCAAGTTGGAGAGTGTCCTCTTTTGTAGGCATCATAGCGGCTTCGACAACTTTTCTTTGGTTTACGGCCTTTGGCTTGATGAATGTTTCGTCGGTTCGAATGCTCGGTCAAATAGAGATTCTCTTAAGTTTTCTGGCCGGTTTTTGGTTGTTTAAAGAGAGAGTGGCATTAAGGGAATGCTTCGGAGCCGCGATGATCATGGCTTCTATCTGCTTACTTCTCTATTGATGTTCTTGAAAAAAGTTATGAACATCTCAATCTTCACGAAACAAAAGGGTCTTAACTAGCTACGTCTAACCGAGAATCGTTGATAGATATCTGAATTTTTCACCCGGTTTACAATCTCTAGGCGAGACATTAGACTAATAGACAATTGTCCGTACCTATTCCAAACGTTGGAGAGCATTATAATGAATAAACGCCAGATTATCATGGTCGGTTTCATGCAAGCTCAGAATTGCTCAAACTACCCTGCCTCTTGGCGGCATGTCGAATCTTCCACCGACTTCATGACGCCCCACTACTATCGAAGAATTGCAAGGGCTCTCGAAGATGGGAAATTTCATTTTGGATTTTTTGATGACAGGTTAGCCTTACCAGATATATTTGCGTCGGATCATAGCGTTGCGCTGAAACATGGTATCCGAGTTGTAAAAATGGATCCTATTCCGATTTTAGCCACAATGGCGATGCATACCAAAAACCTAGGTCTGGCAGCCACCCTATCGACGACCTACTACGGGCCTTATCACATTGCCCGAACCATGATGACACTGGATCATATGTGTGGCGGGAGAGCAGGTTGGAACGTTGTAACCTCTTTGAATGACTCAGAAGCTTTTAATATGGGGGCTAAGGAAACTATCCAACATGACAAGCGTTATGATCGAGCTGACGATATGATGAGAAGTGTTGTAGATATGTGGAACGCATGGCAGCCCGACGCGATAGTATGCGACAAACAGACTGGACTGTTTGCCGACCCAACGAAAGTAACTAGGACGGAGCATAATGGAGAGTGGTTTAAAACATCTGGTACATTTACTGTACCGCCATCTCCACAGGGTCACCCGGTTATTATTCAAGCAGGTCAGAGCGGTCGTGGAAAAACGTTCGCGGCGGAGTGGGGAGAGGTGATATTCACCATTCAAAATGATCTTGACCAAGCAAAAAAAGTCAGAAGAGAAATGCGGCGAGAGGCGGAGCAACTAGGTCGTGATCCTGATACGTTGGCTATTGCACCCGCTTTTTATGTCACCGTAGGCGAGACGCAGTCCATAGCGGAGGATAAATATGCCTATATTGACAGTTTGGCTAAGCCAGAGGATGCTTTAGTTCTGTTATCTGAGGTATTAAATTTTGATTTTTCGAGGAAACAGTTGGATGACCCCTTTTCTGATGATGAGCTGGATAGCATTAATGGGCTTAGGGGCATTTTGGATAAAGTTGTTCGGTTGAGCGGTAAAAAAAATCCATCGTTGGCGGATTTTCTCGAGCATAGTGGAAGAGGAACCGTTCGGGAAGCACCGCACTTAGTTGGCGATGCTAAAACTATTGCAGATACTCTTGAAAAATGGTTCGTAGAGGGGGGGGCTGACGGCTATGTGATGTTTGCCCCGCATACGCCGGGAGCATACGAGGAGTTTTCCCGTTTTGTGGTGCCGGAACTTCAAAGGCGAGGGGTTTATCACAAGGATTATAAGGGGACAACACTTAGAGAAAATTTGGGTCTTTCGGGATATCGGACGCGGGCTTAACAGTGCATATTTATGCAGGATTCCGCAATGTTATGGACTCAGCGAGGCCGGTTGTTAGCTCCCTACAGGAAGACATCTCCGCCATTTGGACTGAGACATTGGCCCCTGAAATGGCTGCTGGAGTCGCTGGCCAAAAATAAGTATGCGCCGACCACCTCGTCTACGTCCGCTAGCTTTCCGCGAGGAATTGCTTCGCGGATTTCATTCATTACGTCATCTGGGACATCCTTTAGGAGTGGGGTTAGAGTGGCACCAGGCGCAACGCAGTTGGCCGTAACATTTCTTCTGCCAATTTCCAATGCGAGAGACCTAGTGAAGGAAATTATTGCTCCCTTTGCCGCCGTATAGTGAGCGAATCCGGGGGCTCCCTTGTATGCCAACTGAGAGGCTGTGTTAATGATCCGTCCGTCGTCACGATCATACATACTGGGCAACACCGCCCTCGTGCATAAAAAAGTACCAAACACATGGACATCCATCATAATTTTCCAATCCTCCAGTGAAATCTTTTGTATCGGCGCAGACTGGGCAATGCCCGCATTATTTACCAAAATGTCTATTTTCTTTTCAGTTCTCAGTATCTCAGAGACCATCAACTCCACTTCACTCGGTTGGGACACATCTGCACGAGTTATCTCTGCATTGTATCCGGCATGCTTTAAACATCCTGCGATCTCAGCTGCTTCCTCCTTCTCGTTCTCGTAGGGATAATTTAAATAAACCTTACACCCACTCATCGCGAACGCCTCAGCAACTCCTCTGCCTATTCCCGAAGATGCTCCAGTTATCAAAGCCACCTTGTCATTCAAATTGACGTTAATAGTCATTCCTTACTCCTTTTTTGAAAATGTTTTTTATGTGTTACCATTTTGCCCAATAAACGGAGAAACCGAAGTAGAAATGAATTGTAGATGAAATCACTAATTGATTATATTTGGTTTTTTTGTGGGCCGCTGGAATCATGCTAATAATTTGACTTCTTTTTGAGGAGGAAAAAAATGGCACGCATTGTATACAATTAGATCCAATAATTTAGCTAGCTGAGTTTTTGAGCAGCCGATCGCTTGACAGCGCCAAATCTTGGCTTACGTCGTCATAGTGGTTGACTTTTTTCTGATTCTGGTTCTTTTCGGAATTTGATTGGGTAATTCGTTAGACTGCTTTAAAGTTTAAGGGTACCTATAAGATTTGGCAATTTGGCTTGACAATTCTGATCAGTTTTTATTAATCAATACCTCGAGAGGAAGGTTTCTCGATGCACTGATGACGATAGCGGTTTATTAACCTGATTCGATGCCTTTGCGAAATAGATTGTTATAATACGGTCTAATTGAAAGGCGATGCGGTCCCCCAAAATCTCCGCCGGCCAGGCCAGAGACCCAAAAGGCAAGCTTATGTTTAAAGATTCAGATATAAACAACAACGAAATAAGTCTTTGGTATATCCATGGACTTATGACTTTCGCTTTTCTCTTGATAGCTACATCTTTCATAGTTATGGGAGAAATCGCAGGGGAGATGGACGCCACAGTGTTAACTCTCATGCGCTTTGGGGTCGCTGCGGTACTTTTATGCCCAATAGTTTTATTTCGCCGATTGCAACTGCCCCCCTTGACTGCTTTGTCAAAATATGCGGTTCTGGGTTTGCTACAAGCTGTTTACTTTAATGCTTTGTTTGAGGCATTGAGATTTACAACCTCTGTAAACGCTGCGACCCTCTTTACTGCGGTTCCATTTGTATCGGCAGTGCTCGCATTTATTTTTCTTCGCGAAAGGTTGAATTCTCGTATGATATCCGCGTTGTTTTTATCATTTGTAGGAGCTATTTGGGTGATAATGGAGGGGAATATAGACAATTTACTGAATATGCGTTTTAACAAAGGAGACGCAATTTTTCTCATCTCTGTGCTGGCGTTCGGCCTTTATACTCCAATGATTAATCGCTTTTATGGTGGAGAGCCGATGCTGCTTATGACGTTTTGGACCATTGTCTCCGGTTTCGTTTGGTTACTGTTATTCGCTAACGTTCGAATAATCGATGTCGCATGGAGAAGTATACCCACTCATGTTTATTTGGGAATATGCTATCTGGCTGTGTTTACTACCATTGTTACATTTTTCATAACTCAGTTCTGCTCCGTTATTATCGGGCCGACCAAGATGATTGCCTATACCTATTTGACTCCGTCTTTCGTGCTTCTTATCACTTGGACCATTGGAGACCGTCAAATTTCTGACTTCATTCTGATCGGCGTCACGCTGACGCTTTTATCGTCGTTAATGTTGCATTGGGACAAAAGATTGTGGCCAGTGTCAGACGATAGCGAAAACTAGTGTGCATCTCATGCCGCTGAGTTCCTTATGAAAAAGAATTTTTTTTGCCCTCAACCCGAATGTAGGGATTAGGCAGTGAAAGAGCGGTATGATGAGTAGACGTTGCCATTTTTAATCTTGTGTTATCTATGGGTGACTATTAGGGATACTCTTACTCTTACCTCATATGCACGTTTTGAAGGGAAGGTCGAGACTGTCTAAGACCGAATTTATGGTGCTCATATGGATTTAGAAGCCTATGTTTGAAAAATATCTTATGCTTTTTGTTTATTTCAGCGGGCTTTTGGGGCTGAGTTATCTGGCTTCAAAGCGAGTTAAAGACCTCAAAGATTATTTTGCTGGGGGGAAGCAACTGGGTTACTGGGTAGCCGCTTTTTCAACTCAGGCAACGGGCGAGAGTGCTTGGTTGTTGCTTGGCCTGACCGGTATGGGGGCCATGATCGGAGTGACCGCATATTGGGTTGTTATCGGTGAGGTGCTAGGCGTGTTTGTGGCATGGTTTATAATGGCAAAACGCTTCAAAAGACTCACAGATCACTATGATAGTCTCACTATGACCGACTACCTGGTGAGTCGGCTCCGACCTCACACCAACACTTTGCGGTTTCTTGCTGCGTTTACTTTGGCCACCTTTTCAGTGATCTATATAAGTGCTCAAATCGATGCCACGGGCTCGGCTTTTGAGCGGTTCTTGGGTTGGGATTATTTCGTCGGTGCGGTTTTTGGTTTTGCGGTCGTCGTTATCTATTGTGTTACCGGTGGGTTTCTGGCAGTGGCATGGACCGATCTGGTTCAGGGAGTGATCATGGTGGCTTGCCTTGTCACGCTTCCTTTAATTACCCTTATTGGATTGCCTGATTCGCCGCGGATTATTGAGGGATTAAGGGTAATTGATCCAGCTTTGTTGGGTTTTTTTGGCGGTCATGGACCCAATCTTATGGGCGCAATGACGGTGTTGGGCATGATGCTGATTGGGCTAGGCTTCATGGGTTCGCCGCAGATTTTTGCTCGATTTATCGCAATAAAAGATGAGGAGGAGTTAAAAAAAGGTAAATGGGTTGCTGTAATATTTACCTTTTTGGTGGGAGTCTCTGCAGTATCAATCGGCATTTTGGGGCGCTACATTTTTACCGGCGTTGATGTTGACCCAGAAAATGTCATGGGAAATGGGGCGCAGAATGTCTTGCCTGACCTTGTGGATTACAATTTTCCTCCTTTGATTGTCGGTTTTTACGTGGCTGCAGTTTTATCAGCAATTATGTCTACCGTTTCATCGCTGTTGATTATGGCAGCAGGATCGGTTACTAACGACCTTTATAAAAAAATCTATTGCCCCGATCTTGCAGGAGAGGTTGCTTCACGCCTGTCACGCTGGGTTACATTGGGAATCGCGATTTTGTCACTTGTATTGGCAATGACCGTTGCGATGGTCTCGCCTGATCGGACTATATTCTGGTTTGCAATATTTGGCTGGTCCGGCATTGCAGCGACTTTCTGTCCGGCGGTAATATTGTCGCTTTTCTGGCGAGGTTATACCGTGACGGGGGCAATTTCTTCTATAATCGTTGGTTTTTTATCCATTCCCATTTTCAAATTTGTTGTGCAGGACATGGAGAGCGTTGGTTCCTATTTTACTGCTCTTGAGGCCTTACCACCTGCCTTTATCGCTTCTCTTTTAGTCGGCATATTAGCCAGCAAATTGCTGCCCCAGAATAATTTAGAGGAACGTTACAACCAGGATTTGACTGAAGTTCAGTCGAAAAACACCCGATAGTGCTAAAATGCATTGCTACAAAGATCTTAAGTGTCACCAGCGGTTATCTTTCGTTCCTCAGCCTGAGCTTCCAGCGCGCATGAGACGATTCATGGTGGGCAGCAAATCAGGCTCAGGTAATGACTTTGCAATTGCTCTATTGTCTTACGGAGCTTACTTTAACGACTCACTACTGCAGGTGACTGATGACATAAGACATATGGCTTCCAAAGCTTAGAACAATCAGAAAGATTATCAATTAAAAATAAAGGTTGCGGGGGCGCCGAAGCGCCGCCAAGCAAGCCACCTTTATGCAGACCGACGTTTCTTTGTAGCATCATAATCTACAGTGAGGGTCTCGGTATTGATGATGACACCGTAATCTTTTTCTGCACGATCGACTGTAGTGTACTCATCTAGAACATCTGACAAAACCAATTCTGGATCCCTCTCGAATGGATCACCATATCCGCCCGAGTTGGGCACGATGATTTCAATTGCTTCTCCTGCAGCGAGCGTCTTTCCAACAAATTTAGCGGGCCAAGACTCTTCTCCATCTTCGCCTCTGTTTTTCGTCGTTGAAGCATTGAGGCCATCATGTCCTCCAAAAATTCCCCATGGTGGATCTGATTCATTGCGATCACCCTCACAGGTTAATATGGTATCCACCAACACGCGATTGACTCGAACCATTCCAATGCCACCGCGCCACTTTCCTGCCGAGCATGGGTCCTCGCGCAATTCATATCTTTCAGTTCGGATCGGAAAGTTCCACTCCAGCTCTTCTATGGGGTTATTCCTTGTATTGGCTATTAGACAATCGACTGAGTCGAGTCCATCCTTGTCATGCCGGCCGCCGTAAGAGCCCTCATCGACCTCGAGATATACCCAGTACTCTCCTTTCTCTTCATCCCAGCCGGAGAACGAAATGAAACCGAGATGGGCAGAGTTCCCAGCTGTAATCTTTTCTGGAACAACCGGTGCCAGAGCACGAAGTGCAAGATCGACTGCCCTTTGAGGTTGGCAAAATCGGGCAAAACATGATCTAGGGAAGTTTGGATTGAATATTGACCCTTTAGGCGCAATTACATTAATAGGGCGCGTCATACCTGCGTTTTGGGGCACAAAAGTTGGGAAGACAGCCTCATCGAGGAAAAGCATTCTGGTGATGAATCCCATTGAGCCAAAAGTGGTTCCCTCAAAAGGAACATTATAGCTTGTTGGAACCTCACTACTAGATCCAGTCAAATCAAAAGTGATCTCGTCGCCCTCGATAGTGACGGTGACCACGACGGGGAGTTTAATTCCTCTGTTAACACCGTCGTCATCGAGATAGCCAGGCTCAGTCTTATACACCCCATCGGGAACTTTCCTAATTTCGTTTCTGAGCATTGTTTCAGAATAATCCATCCAATAAGAGGCCGCTTCCGTGATGATCTGTGGGCTGTAACGATCAACTAACTCCAAGAAACGTTTTTTTGCAAGCTCACATGCCGCGACCATTGCGAGCAAATCGCCTTCGTTATGAGTGGGAGTGCGGACATTGTCCAATATGTGTCCCCACATGTCGTCTTGCCTAACACCCTCCTTAGAAATCTTAACTGCTCTATATATTTTTCCCTCAGCAAAGACGTCAACTGAGTCGATGTTAATCCCTGGCGATGAACCTCCTGTATCGAGTAAATGCGCTGATGCACCTGAGAATGCAACTAATTCACCCTTGTAAAACATAGGAATGACAATGCAACAATCTGGGGAATGAGTTGCACCAGCATATGGATCATTATGAAGAATTATATCGCCCTCATTAATGTCATCTCCCAGAATTCTAATTACGTTTTGAACAATCTTTGGCATAGCAGCCATAAACATTGGCGTTGAATCTGAGTCCGATATTTGATTGCCAAACTTATCAAAAATTCCTGCCCCGAGGTCTTCTGACTCTCGAATTATCGAAGAGTATGACATCCTATATAGTATGCTCGCCATTTCTTTGGAAATGGCTTGAAAAGCTCCCCCCACAACGCGCATTAAAATTGGGGTCGACAGTTCGTTCTCAGCAGAGGATTTCCTTGCCTCATAATCGCAGTCAATAAGAAGGTTTCCGAATTTATCCACATTTACTGAGCAATCTGGGGGCACGACGGTCGTAGAATCGTACTGCTCAATAATCGCTGGCCCCATAATTCTGTTGCCCGCTCTGAGAGCTGACCTTTCGTAAAATGGCGTTTTGTGTGTAACCGATTTCCCCTCAACGTCAAACGTAACGTCTCTCTCAAGGAGGAGGGCATCAGAGGCGTCATCGCCACCAACTTCTAGCTCAGGCCATTGCAAGTCAGGTATTTTTCCAATTCCGACTACCCGTACGTTAATTATTTCGATATTTGCATCAAACTTATGTCCATATTCTGCCTCGTGAGCGCTGTGAAATGCTTCTCGGGTTCGTTCAACCCATTCGGCGTTGATTTCGCCCGCTGGCGCCTCAAAACGTACTTCGTATCCTTGCCCGGAATAACGGCAATCGGCTAGTCGACGAATCAAGCAATCAGAAGCAGGCATACCGTCTTTATCTAACTGCGCAACTGCTTTTTCGACAAGCTCGTCGTATCTGTTTTGCAATCTTTCGAAATCTAGTTTATTCAGATGTTGTCTTTCAGTGGCTACAAACTCGTGTTGTATGTCAGTTGCTAATAAACCCATCGCAGATAAAATTCCAGGATGCGGTGGGATCAAAACTCGGGGAATTTGCAACTCCAGGGCAATATCACACGAGAAAAGAGGGCCCGCACCCCCGCATGCCACTAGGGTGAAATCCCGCGGGTCGTAACCACGGCGCACACTATTAAGCTCTATTGCTTGCACCATTCCGAACTTTTGAATCTGCAATGCGCCTATGGATGCTTCCTCTAAGCTCATGTTCTGCTCATCCGCAACCGGAGACAATGCTTCAACTGCCAGATCTTTACGAAGCTTCATGTTTCCACCCAAAAGCCCACGATCAGTCCTCAATCGGCCTAGAATGACTTGAGCATCCGTTGAGGTCGGTTTGTCTCCGCCTCGATCGTAAGCTGCAGGTCCCGGATAGGCTCCTGCGGATTGAGGCCCAACCCTAAACACACCGCCATCATCAGAGTAGATGATTGATCCACCGCCATGACCTATTGTGTCAATATCCACCATGGGGATCATTGCCTGATAATCGCCAATTTTCGTATCTAACAAATGACGCATTCGCAACTCACCATTTGCGGCCACGGCTATGTCAGCCGACGTACCGCCAATGTCCAAAGTGAATACATTATGGCACCCAGCCATTTTTCCGGCCCATATACCCCCAATCAATCCCCCAACCGGGCCTGACATCATGAGATTAACCGGTCTGATTGAAGCCCCTTCGGCACCCACCATACCCCCGGAAGACTGCATCATCTGAACACCGCGCGTATAACCAGCATCCCTCATAGCATTGTCGAACCGTTCGAGGTATTGGGACGTTTTAGGGCCAATATATGCGTTTAATGCAGTTGTTGAAAAACGTTCGAATTCTCTATATAGAGGCAGAATTTCGCTAGAGATTGATATGTAAGCTTCTGGATATTCCTCTAGAATGATCTGCTTAATCCGTTGTTCATGAGAGTCGTTGAGGTATGAGTGCAGCAAGCAAACGACAATAGCTTTGACTCCTGCCTCTCGCAGACGAATGACCTGTGCCCTAGCTTCATCGTCATCCAATTCTACGAGCACGTCGCCATCAGGCGCCGTGACTCTCTCTTTTACGGTCAGGCGGTTGCGTCTTTTAACTAGCGGACGGGTCTGCCATGGAAGCTCTTGTTGGAGTGAAAAGTTGTAGGGTTTTTTGTGTCGAGCGATGTGCAAAATGTCCCTAAAGCCCTCGGTGGTAATCATGCCGAGTTCGGCGCCATTATGTTCCAAGGCAATATTGGTGGCTACTGTGGTTCCGTGCAGCAAAAAGTCTATACCGTTTATCGGGACATCAGCCTTATCACAAAGCTGTTCAACACCAGAAACGACCGCTCTTGAGGGGTCATCAGGTGTCGACGGCACTTTATCGACTGTGATACTGCCTCCTTCTTCATCTACCAACACAAGATCTGTAAATGTACCGCCTACATCAATACCTACGCGTTTCATAAAAATTAACCCCTATTGCCTTGACTCAGTGATTTGTTATTTAACACAAGTGTGGTTCTATTTCTTAGCTTATTAAGCTACTTGTGATATTATTTCTTTGCCCACGAATGAGAGCTGGTCATATTCGCCATTGTAGTAGGCGGATGATATCTCGCCGACTCCCAGCGCCTGTAATTCGGCAATTTTCTCTCGACAAGTATCCACACTTCCACATATGGCAAATTTGTCAATCATCTCGTCTGTTAAGTAATCGGTATGATCTGCCTCCGAATCTAGATGCCCCTTGTAATAGTCATATTGATCCCGCTTGACCTGCAGCATTTGTTGCAACTCGTCTGGCATCACATGCCCAGCACGTTCGACGTCTTCTAAATGGTTAGTGGCACAAGTAGCCGCCCATTGCGACTTACCTCGGGCCAACTTTACATCGTCAGAAACCCACATTCCGCACAACAGTGCTATTTCAATATCCTTGGGATCACGACCAGCCTCTCTCGCGCCAGAGTGAACATGTTCGATAGCCCATTTTACTGCGGCAGGGTGCGTGCCAACTTGAAGCATTACAATGTCTGCCAGTGCCCCACCGAGAGCTAAATTTCGGGGCCCCGTGGCGGCGTAGCAGAGCTGAGCAGATTGTTTGCTTTGATTCCATCGCAGTTTAATTTCGTTGCCGTCCTCGTCAACAGATTGGCCATCCAGCAGAAGTCGCGTTTTCCTCAACACATCTTCCATTTCGGCGGTTTTCATTGGTTTGTAGCCCAGAGTTCGCACCGCACTATCTCCTCTCCCCAAGCCAAGAATCCATCGGCCTGGGTATAAATTGTTTAATGTAACCGAAGCACTCGCACTGACGCTGTAATGGCGAGTTACCCCATTGCTGACTGCGGTGCCCAATTCAATTCTTTTAGTTTTTTCGAGAGCTAGTGCAGCGTAAACATAAGCATCCTCCCAAAGCATCTGAGAATCGACGATCCAACAACGCTCGTATCCCGCGTTCTCCATCTTGATGAGTGATGTCATAAATTCTGGATATCTTTCACACGTTAAATGTGCGCTTACTTTCATAGTCTTCTCCTAGTTAAATTATGCCACCAAGGTTGAAACTTAACCGCCTTGGATTGTGTTCGACGCCCTAAAGCGCAATAAAATGAGGTTAACAACATCGCTTGGTTTTTAAGAGTCTAAGCCCTAGACCATCGAATAAGACTTAAGCTAAAACCTTTTTGGCGACCGAAACCACGAAACCTCTGTTGCCTCACTGAGCAGATATTTATTTTTTTCTAACTTTTATTAATGTTTTTCTGCCACATAACCGATTCAATAATTTGTCTCAGCGCTGGCACACTTCGTCTGCAGTCCAAGCTTTCCAGCGCTCTCATTTTCTGACTCTTTCACTTTTTGGATCATACATCGGGCGAAGGGATGCTCTCGCCGGATAAAGTTTTCCTGCCACCTCA
>CAJWMT010000022.1:0-29772 GCA_913044275.1 uncultured Cellvibrionales bacterium | reverse complement strand
AGCCGGCTGTTTGCAGATTCTAGAGAATGGGGTTTATCATGCACAAATCGGTAATATTTGATGAGACCAAGATAGACTGGAACCCTCTGCCAGATCCAGACGGTAACCCAGCTGATTATATTTCCATGTCTATTCTTAATTTGGACGATGAAGCCAAAATTGCGGATGTACTCTTCAAGTTCGAGGCTGAAGCAAAAATTCTCAAACACAGACACACTTGTCATTACAGTACATTCACCATTAAGGGGGAGCTTCGAATATTTGACGCTCAGGAGAAGCTTATTGAAATTCGCCCAGCAGGTACCTTTAAGTGGGGGGCTCCAGGCGAGATTCACACCGAAGGGGGCGGGAAGGAGGACGTGGTGGCATTATTTAGCTTGAGACCGTATTCAACCTCTGCGCCCATATATGAAATACTTGATGATAATTTGGAAGTCGCAGCGACTGTCACTTTTGATGATTTAAAGGAACTCGATGCGGCTTATGCCGCTCAAAGTTCGTAGCATATCGCTCCCCATAACTCTTCCCGGACACCATCGTTTACCCCGCTCTTTTTTTTCTATGAACAGCTTGATCGCGTTATAGCAGGCACGTCCAACCGTTTATGCCCTCTCTCAAGATCTCACCACTTCCTCGAATGATTGAAGCAAACCTAGCGATAAACTTCGGAGCCGCTGACGAGTATGCCTCTATCTGCCAAGCTTTAGATGCATAATCATAAAGAGGCGATTTTGAGCCATCACTGGTCATGACGATCTGAGAGGATAGAAGAGAAAACAGTGATATTAAAGATCCAATAAACATGATTTGAAGCGCTCCCAATCCAATTAATTTTATTCCCCAGCACAGCAAATGGGAAACTCTAGAATCAGTTGCCAATTTTGTAAATTGATGCATTAAGAAAACTCGGGGAGTATATTTGTTAAAGGACCTTTATCGAAGAAATACAAACCTTTCGAATTCAAACCTCCCGCTAGCAGTCATTTGACGCCTTGGACGCTGTGTGGCGACAAAAATTAATGCCCTCTGTCAATCTTTTGTAGTTCAGAAAATAGACGGTCCATTAACTTCGCAGAAAGTGCAAGCATAATCGCCGTAAAGATTAACGCTGACTTAATACTCGAATACTCAGCTATAGCGCCCACCGGAATAAATGCCAAAGGCGTTATGCCACTCATGACCATGACGAGACTCATCACGCGGCCGCGAACATGTTGGGGTGTCGCAAGCTGGGTAAGACTCATATTAAGGGTGCCAAATAGTGAGCTAAAAAAAGCAGTTAAAGCTCCGACCACGACTGCAGCAAAAAGACTTCCTGTCAGTGCAAATATTACGATCGTCACTGCCCAGCCATAAGATAATCTAAACATCATCCGACCCTTTCTCTTAAAATCACCCGCTTTCGCCAGGATGAAAGATCCCAAGAGTGCGCCAATTCCCATTCCAGCAGTGAGTAAGCCCAATTCTCCGGGTCCTCCACTAATGACCTCCTCATTGAATGCTGGTAATAGAAAGTGCAGTGATTTGCCAAAGGCTGATGGCACTAGCCCCATCACCATCAACCCCAGGATCATGCTTCTCTCTCTCACAAATTCGATTCCCTCTCGGAGGTCTTCCAATGATGACGTCGCAGGCGAATTGACGGGACGGCCTTGATGGTTGATGCAAATTGAAAACATAGCGGCTAAAAGAAAAAGACTTGAGATAACGAAGAAGACCAGTCCAACACTCTCATTGGAATCAAAATCACTCGCAGAAAAGAGCGCTATCATTGAACCGGCTAGTATAGGGCCTACTATGCTTGCTAAATTAAACGTAGAGGTTTGCAACGCAGTGGCGTTCACCAAATTGTGCTGACGCACAATCTCAGGAACGATCGAGAAGCTTGCCGGTATGCTTAGCGAACCTATCGCTCCGTTGAGAAAACCGAAATAGATGAAATGCCAAAAATCGACTTCCCCAATAAAGATAATGTAGGCTAGAACGCATGTGGCTAAGCCGTTAAGCGATTGTGCATAGATCATAATATTCTTTTTGCTCACCCGATCAGCAATCACGCCACCAACAAGAGAAAAAATAGCAAAAGGAATTATGAACGATAAGGTTACCCAAGTTAGCGCCATGGGGGATTGGGTAATATCGTAGATTAACCATCCTTGAGCAATAGCCCTCATCTGTCCGCCAAATGAAGCACATACGCTAGATATCCATAGGAATTGGAAATCTTTTACCTTCAATGATTCAAATAAATTGTTTTCACGCACAGAGATATGTTGCCCATCTATTCAAAACGAGACATTACAAGTGTCTGCCCAAAAAAGCCCACATGATTTATAGCTCGCAGAGTTTTGAACCGATAAGGGTTCATTGTCAAAATCAATTTGATCTAAGAATCATGTTACTATTTTTGCCAGCAGGTATGATAGAGACAAGACAGAGTAAACTATCTAAACTCCCCCCTTTTTCATTTTTCTTTAACCGAAAAAGGTATGAATGCTAATTGTATTTAACCGGAAATCAACCATCTCCTCATTATCCAAAATCGTTAGCCGAGTTTTGAAATAAGTTCCGAGATACACACCGGAAATAAGTATCAAAGAAAGCCGAATACTAGAGATCTCAAACCGCATATACCCTCGATTAAAGTTGTGCCAAAATAGAGCTTAAGAGCTGGATAAGTATCTGAATGTGCATCTTCAGTCTAAAAACAACACTACCTCAATGTAGCGCAGGTTAACGATGACGCCAACGATGAGTTCAACGTCAAATAAACGATTTCTCCTGCTCGATGAGCGCAATGGGGAAAATGTTCATAATGTTGCATTAAAGCTAGGCACGCCGACTAAGCATCATGCCAACCCTCTGATGATTGAGGATAAACCCTGGGAAAGACGTTATGACAATTTTTATGGCAATGTTGTTTTTGACGAAGAAGAGGCGCTTTACAAGTGCTGGTATAACCCTTTGGTCGTGGCGCATTCAGCTCAAGGAATGTCATTGTCACGACGCAAAAAAAGCCCTTATGAGGGCCATGAATCGCAGGAAATGGGAATCTGTTATGCCAGTTCTAAAGATGGTCTTCGATGGGAAAAACCCAGTCTTGGACTGATTGAGTTTGAGAAAAGTTTTGACAACAATTTAATTTTGAGGGGCCCGCATGGGGCTGGGATCTTCAAGGACTCTCGGGAAGAGGAAAAATCTCACCTTTATAAATCTATTTGGCAAGGTCTAAATACCAGTTTTTCACAGGATGGTTTTGCTTGGTCACTACCACGGCCTATCAGTCGAAATAAGATAGCCGGTGACACACACAACAATGCCCTTTGGGCACCGACGTTGGGGAAGTATGTTGGTTTCACTCGGACGTGGGGAGAAACTGACCGCAAACTGATAGGACCTCCAACAAAAACAAATCATGCCTGGGGAAGACAAGTGGCTCGTATTGAGAGCATTGATTTTTGCGACTGGTCGAAATCCGAAGTCGTAATTGATTGCGCAAACTGGGAACACCAGCCATATGCGATGCCGGTATTTTTTCATGCGAACACTTACATAGGACTCTTAGCTATCCATGACCAAATTTCCGACCGAGTATGGACAGAACTTGCATGGAGTCCAGACACAAAAATCTGGCATAGAATAAACGAGGGCGTCCCTTTGATTAATGCTTGTCCCGATCCTTTGGGCTATGATTTTGGTTGTATTTATGCATGTGCTAGTCCAATATTTTTGAAGGAAGAAATTCGTGTCTACTACGGGGGAAGCGATTGGCTGCATACAGGTTGGCGAAATGGCTGCCTTGCACTAGCCACTTTGCGTCCGGATGGGTTTGCTGGCTATGAGCAAATTAACGGGAATGAATTAGGCAGAATTAGTACCAAACCTCTGAACTATGGGGGTGAGGCAATAAAGGTTTCTGCTGATGTGTCAAAGAACGGCTGGATTAAGGCATGCTTAAGGGACAACTCCAATTCCGTGATCAGTTCAACGCAAATTAGCAAGACCTCAACGGATAGCAACTTATTTGATCGTCAAGTAATTGGTGAAGATACCGTTAGAATCGAATTTGAACTCAACGCCGCTAAGCTTTATTCATTTTCGCTTTCAAGTGAATGAATTACGAAAGGGGGCATTAGATCAAGCCGCTTTATACCCGTGTATCTGGGCAATGCGACAGGTCAAAAAGCATCTCCAACGATCACGCTCCGTTGGGCCGTTGCTGCATTGCCCGCAATGTCCGTGGCAGTATAGATCAGCGTGTATGTTCCCAACGTGTCTGGATCGACGACCCCTTTGGTTTCGACCTCAACCACACCATCTGTGTCATCGACTGCATAGACGCCGGGCTCCACAAAGATATCACCTAACTGAAGGTTGACAGGACTGTTCCCTTCGATAGTTATGTCTGGAGGGGTAGCGTCTTTCGATGAAATAGCCGCGAACAAAGCCCAGTTAGGAGCCGATATCGGCGCATCAGTTGCGTCAAGCGGATTGGCACCATAATCGACCTCATCTAAATCGGAGTCACCATCACCATCGGAATCTGAAACTAGAGGATCAGTGCCAAAGTTAGCCTCCTCTGCGTCTGATAAGCCATCATCGTCGTCATCAGCGTCGGCATTATTACCTAAACCATCAAAATCAGTATCCAAAGTCTCAACTGCATCTAGCGGAAAAGCGTCTGAACTGTCCTCCACACCATCACCATCATCATCTAAATCGGCATTGTTGCCTATACCATCACCGTCGGTGTCTTGCCATTCGTCTGCATCGGATGAAAATGCGTCCTCACTGTCCAAATAACCGTCTCCATCAGAATCCGCACCCGCCAATGAGTAACTAACATTGAATCCGTTAGATATCCCGCTAACCTGCAGTGCGGTTGCACTCAGCGAACTCACTGCATCTGCACCGTTCAGTTGATCCGATGAGCTTATTCCGCACGGAACTCCATTGCATATCAGTCTGGGTGAGGAGAAAGAGGCGATTTCTGATGCGGAACCAAATTCTTGCGGATAAGCCATTATGGTTGCAAAATTGTCACTAACGCCATAACCCGCGGACCAATGAAATGAGCCAGGCACAGTGGAAGTATGCTGGCTTCGGGCATGCGCTAGTCCCATCAGATGGCCAGCCTCATGGATAAATGTGAGAGCCGAGCCGCCATCAATGGTGATCGCCCCGATATTAAGGCCCTGAGAAAAACTTGAAGCATAATCAATAAGCCCATCATTATATACCCCCTGAAGGGTGGCTATTCCATCAGTAAACAGGCCGCTCCCACCATAATCAGGGTTCAAGCTGTCTATGGTAGAGACATGGAATATGAGGTCGGGCTGGCGCGTAAAAGCAGCGTCTAGACCAGAGAAAATACCTTGCCTATTTCCGACTGCTTCTAAAACTTCTTTCGCACCAATGTCAGAGTCGTCACCCACCAGGTATTGCCCAACATCTTCGATGACGATATCGAGTCCGGAAGCTTTTAATGCGCTGTTAGCCACGGAAACTAAGTGCGCGATGTTGGCCGCAAGATTCCCCCCCCCATATGCACTCGCTGACGCACTAGAGCCAGAGGTGAAAGCAACTTCAATAACCGTATCGCCGAACGAGTGCTTCAGATTCGAGTCTGTCCCTAATAGTCGCTCATTGAAATCTGACATCCCATCGCCATCTGAATCCAAGAGGGTATTGACGTTATCAACATTGAAAGAGAAAGAGGTGGGGCTGGCGGTTGGCAATTCAGTAAGGTGATAGCGCAGTATCAATTCTCCCGCGCGTTCTAGGTCTAGTATCACTTGATTGTATTGCGAATCAGAATCAAGCGGGGCGTCCAGCGAACCCGAGACAGAGAGCCCCCCAACTCCCGAAGAGTCGTAACTAACAGCGACTGTCTCAGTTGCCACATAAAATCCTGAGCTGCCGTCGGTCACAGCTATTTTTACATTGATATTATCTGAGACAGATTTAAGGGATTCATTAGTTATGCTAGGTATGGAGAGACTAAAAGTTGATTGGTTGTATTGGAAATCAACCGCAGAGTTAAACATTATTTTGGATTCGGCCGTCGACACTGACCCTCCCGGATTCTGATAAGAATAAAAGTCTTCGGTGAATAAGATCTGATCAACAATGCTTCCATCACCTGCGAGAAGAACCGCCGAAATATGAAGATTCAGAATGTTGTTTAGCTCCAGAGGAATTGAAATAGTCAACTGCTGCAATTGAGTTGAGTATCCAGATCTTTTTAGCGAGGATTGTCCCAGCACATAATATCCCGATAGATTTGCGTCTCTTCCATCGATCGCTCTCATCTGAAGTGTCATTAGGGCTGTATCGGCGACCTCTTTATGGAAAGCTAATGAAAAGGTCATGATACCCTTGGTCTGGTTTACCACCTCAAATTTACATGGGCATTGCATTGATACGGGCAGCTCATCTGAGCAAGCATGCAACGCCAGAAACCAGAGGCATATTGCCCGAACGGACGCCAAAATGGTTTAATAACTGATCTTGGATAGGTCAGTCATCGGGGAATTTCTCAAATATGATTGGCTTGACTTCTGGCTCAAACTTAATGGTTCGATCGTCTGGAAAACGCATATCGTCAACAACGTTGAGTTTAGTTACCCTTTTTATACTTCCTTCAAAGTCAGGCCCCGAATGCTCATATACGCCGCTGGAGTTCTAGACAAAGACATGTGTAATGGTGTCGGTGAAGGTAATAATCGCGGTAGCACCGTCATCCGAAAACGCATGAATCTGCTCATAATATGGTTCGCCTTGTATAGATCGAACAGTCAATCTTTGTAGAGATTCTCCCGAATTCGAAAACAGTCGAACAGTGAATTTACTCGCATACGTCAGCAATTCGAGATCACTCGATGAGCCGATTGAAAGAAAGGAGGATTGAGCTTCAGTGGAGCTTTTCGAGACAATCTCCGTCTGATCTTGAATTGGGTCGGACCGAGTGCCCAAATTTTGGGCTCCAGATTTGTCATTGGATGGTTCGGTAACATCTTCTTCTGACCATCGTTGTTGGAGGGTCGCCCAAAGAAGCAAAAAGATTAAGAGAAGTAGAGGGCTGACAACCAACAGTTTTTGGTGCGACATGATCTAGTTTTCCAAGGTGGGTCTGTTATTTTAATCGATCATCAAAAACTACGGATTATAACTTTGCAATGGGTCAGTCGTTCAAAGCCAATGATTACAGACAATCGAAAAGACGAAGCTTCGAGCATTTTCGACTCACAAAATTCTTTCAAATTCAAACAGACTCGAGCAGTATGTTAAGGGTGATAAAATGACTTGTCTATTTGAACCGGAAAATCATGACTGTTTTGATGAAAAATATTGCTTTCGGTGAGGGTCCGCGTTGGAAGAATGGACATTTGTGGTTTTCAGATATGCACAGCAAGCAAGTGATCAAACTTGCTCCTACCGGATCATGGGAAATTGTGGTTGCACTGCAAGATGACCAACCTTCCGGACTCGGCTGGCTGCCCGACGGAGATCTTCTAATCGTTTCAATGCAAAAACGTCAAATTTTACGCTTTAATGGAAAAGATCTTTTGGTGCATGCTGATCTTAGCGAGATGGCCAGTTATCACTGCAACGACATGGTGATCGGTCCTTATGGAAGATGCTATGTAGGGAACTTTGGTTTTGATCTGCACAATGGAGCAGAACCCAAACCGGGCGAGTTGATTCGCGTCGACGTCGACGGGTCAATGCACTTGATGGAGGGTGATCTTAACTTTCCGAACGGAGCTGTTATTACTGCTGACGGCCAAACCCTCGTTGTCGCAGAGACCTTCGCAGGCGTCCTAACCGCCTTTGATATTGGCGCTAACGGAGATCTTCATAACAGACGCGAGTGGGCGAAATTGCCAAACAAGGCGTTGCCAGACGGCATTTGTCTCGACTCAAACGGCGGAATCTGGGTCGCATCGCCCACAACGAACGAGTGTGTCCGCCTCTCTGAAGGCGGAGAAATGACGCATCGCATAAGGACCGATCGAGGCGCTTTCGCCTGCGTGATTGGTGAAGAGACGCTTTATGTCTGCACTTCGAAAGCATCTAATCCTGTCATTTGCATGGCAGAACGCAATGCCCGCATAGAGTTTTATCCGGCACCCTATCCCGCTGCAGGATACCCACACTCGGGTTGACGAGCCGAAGAGAGCAAAACCATCTAGCTGCGCACAATCGTCAGGACATGATGCCAATGAAGCAATCTAGACTTCATCTTTTCTGAGGTGCAACTTAGCATTCCCGTTTGCCGTTTTTTTTGTCAAATTTATGGGATAACATCTACTCATTCGCGTCTCCAGACACACCTTGAGGCCCAGTAAAGAAGAACCAATTGAGTTCCATCAAGGGCGTATCATCCGCATTGCGCGGATCAGCACCTCCAGCAATTTCATCTCCGTCCAAATAGCTGTCTCCATCGGAATCTGCTGATAGTGGATCAGTGCCGTAGTAGCTAGACTCGACCAAATCGGACAAGCCGTCATTGTCGTCGTCCGGATCAGCATTGTTACCTATCCCATCAGAATCCGTATCGACACTCTCTGTTGCATCCAATGGCAAATCATCAGAACTGTCGAGCACACCGTCGTTGTCATCATCAGCATCGACATTATTGCCTATTCCATCTGCATCCGAATCCAAAGTTTCTGATGCATCAAGAGGAAAAGCATCAGAGTTATTGCCCATTCCATCCCCATCTGAGTCAACTTGCTCGTCTGCATCAAGCGGTAACTGATCGACACTATCGACTGTTCCATCGTTGTCGTCATCATTATCACAGGCATTACCTGCCGCATCCCCGTCGGTGTTTAATTGATTTGGATTGCTAACACCCACACAGTTGTCAGAGCTGTCACCCACTCCATCTAGGTCAGTATCGACACTATCGCTGGCGTCATTTGGCAGAGCATCTTCATTGTCACCAACACCATCTCCATCCGTGTCGAACTGTTCTTGCGAATTCAAAGGAAATGCGTCAGACGAATCCCCAATTCCATCCCCATCATCATCATTATCGGCATTATTCCCGATTCCATCCGAATCAGTATCTAGCCACTCAGAAGAGTCGAGGGGAAAAGCGTCGTTATATCCCAAGCTGGAATACCCATCTCCGTCGGGATCAATCCTCAAAAGCGATTTGGAAACAGTCGTTTGCCCATAATTATTCAGCCCCCAACAAAGCAATGCCGTGTCATCGAGGGCACAGGTATGGTTCTCACCTGCACTCACTAGAGTGGGATTCACTAAGGCAGCAACTGACGTTTGATCATGTTCATTGCGACCCCAGCAAACAATGCCTGTGTCGTCTATTGAGCAGGTATGATCACCCCCTGCACTGACTCGTGTAACCCCGATTAGTGCAGGAACAATCCGTTTGCCAGAACGGTTAGATCCCCAGCAAACTGCACCTGTATCGTCAATCGCGCAGGTGTGGTCCCTGCCAACACTTACTTGTGTGGGATTAAGAAGAGAAGGAACTGTTGCTTGCCCATATTTGTTATCGCCCCAGCAAACTACACCGGAATCATCTATAGCGCACGTATGGTCTCCTCCTGCTTGTATTTGGTAGGGGTTTTTGAGAGTAGGAATAGTTGTTTCCCCGTTCCTATTATCTCCCCAGCAGACCACTCCGGTTTCGTCAATCGCGCAGGTATGATCCCCACCTGCAGTTATTCGGCTAGGCTTGTTCAAAACCGGAACTGAAGTCTGACCAGCTTCATTACGGCCCCAACAGACGACACCGGAATCATCAAGCGCGCAAGTATGATTTGCCCCAGCAGTTATCGCCGAGGGATTAATTAATGCAGGAACCGCCGTCCGATTATTAATCGAATTACCCCAACATATGGCCCCATTATCATCAAGAGCACAGGTATGCTGTCCGCCAGCACTTACAAGATAATCCGCTGCAAAAGGATCACGTCCGTTAGCTATTTCCCAATCATCAGGCAAACCGTCATTATCTGTATCAAGCGTGAATGAGGTTTCGCTTGAAACCAATAGAAGAAGGCCGAATAGTTTGAGGAACCTGATTCGCCCCTGATTGGTTGACCGACACATCACCTCTTCTCTTTTATGTCTCAAGCAAATGGTATCAACAAATTTTTGTTTAGAAAATATCCAGTTCAATCGGTTCTCATCAGGAAACACGCAATTCAATTGTAAGGATGTGTATTTTTTTAGCCAACCCATCAAAATTAAGTCCGAGTTCATTTCAATTGATCGCTCGAGAAAAGTAACCTCCTTAGCCAGTCAGTCGTCTGGTAAAAAGTCAGTATAAATAAAAGAATCTCGCTTCTCAGTGGCACCATTTTTAATGGGAATTGGTTTTTTAAGCATGGGTCCACTCCAAACGAAAGAATGAAACTCGCCATTCTCGCCACAGGGATCGACACCTTTGGGCAAAGCCTCCAAAAACTCCAAATCGAACTCTCTGCCGGCAAACTCAGCAGGCAGAGCATTGGAATCCACACAAGCAACTCTGGCGCGAAGGTTGCTGCCAATCATTTTTAGCGCAAGGTCTTTGGTTGGCATACCCCAAATTGGGAACAGCAGGTCCAGCCCAAGCTCCGCGAATTTCTGCTCACGGTAATATCGAATATCTTCAAGGAATATGTCTCCAAACGCCAGGGCGTGAATGTCTAAATCATCTCTGGATTTCATAATCACGGAATTTATGACGCGTTCGTAGATTGTGTTTGAGCAAGGCCATGGAAGACCAATTTCTATTAGCGGCAATCCGGCGGCAAAAGCCTGCAGCTTTAGCAATGATCGTCTGACCGAATGCATTGCAGATCTATCCGTTTTCGCATCAAACGTTGTAACTAATGCAACCACTTCAACTGTATCGTCTTGCTCAAGACGATACAGCGTCCAGGCTGCGTCTTTGCCTCCGCTCCAAAACAGCAGAACCCTCAGCACCTCAGCTCCATCACCAAAATCAATAATAAGGCATGACGCCTACTGACAATCTTTGCCCCTCTTTCTCGCATCTGATTGTCTAAAGCACTTATGTGGCGCATGCGACTCTATTTTTCCTGTTTTGGTTCCGATTGTTGTGGGTCAGTATGAATTAAATAGCATGCGAGTCAATATGATGCAGTCTGATTGGCAGAGCGCATTTATGTGAATGACAAAGATACTCCCTCACACATGCATCCTTTGAAAGTCTTCAAGATAAATAAAGCCATAAGAACTGAACTTCAGATTGCTTAGATTTACTATTCTTATTCCTAATTTGATCTAAATATCATGCAATCGACTGTTGCGCGGGAATCGCGTTTTTAGGAAATCAATCTGATCTTCCGAAATTCCCTGGTGATTGATGAGCGCTAAAAATTCAGCATGGCTTGGAATGAAAGGTGCAGCAACAAGCTGCATGCCAACCTCTTCCGGCCGTCTGTTGGATTTGAATTGATTACAACGTCTACAGGCCGCAACCACATTTTCCCAATCATCACTGCCACCACGAGACATTGGGAGAATATGATCTCTAGTGAGCATGGTATCTTCATGGTTGTGCCCACAATACATGCATCTATGTTTGTCTCTGGCAAATAACGCAGAGTTGCTCAATTTGGGATTGTTTTTAGGCCTCGCGAGGCGTGATCCGCCGCAAGCTATAATCGCCGATAAAGCCAACTTCGATTGCTTTCCATTGAGCCTGCACCACCCTCCCTTGACTTCACGAACAACAGCACCCAATGTCCAAACCACGAGTTCTCTGGCATGGAGGCAGACTGCGTCTTGCCACGTTACCCACTCAATCGGAAAGCCGGCAGTGTTTAGACGCAGTATTTTAGCGTTTGTGTTAGCTGAGGAATGACCGACCATACAAGAATTGATTGTTTCCGAAAGCAGCAAAAGTGGTGTAACTTGTTACGTCAAAAAATGACTTATTGCCCAAATCTATATGAAAGTTGAATGCATTATTCAAATTATGGCTCTATGGTTGACGGCTAAACCTTAATCTCATTCTCAGTGAGCTCTAAATAATCACCCTCTTTTAAATCACCGAGGCTCAAAACACCCATTTTTTGGAGATGCAGTGAATTAATAATCAGATCGGACGAATAGAATACATTTAATAGATTCTGATTAAGAACCTGATTCAGGCTTAGCAAAAGCGACGTTTCATCATGCCTTTGGACATCAATTATCGTGCCAATGTTATTGTCGGCAGAGGCCATCATTGCTTCCTTTATTTGCGGAATTTGATATTCGCTGACAACACCTTTTAGTGAAGCTAGATACACAAAAGCCTTTTTTGACAATTTTCGCCTCATGCGATTTGCCCAACGAGCATCATCGCTTAGCAGCACTAAACCGGTTTGCTCAGGTCCCAACGCATTTGCAAAATAGTAGCTTCTGTTCTCCGACCGAGTTTTTATTAACTGTAAAACTGAGGCGAATTCTGAATCCCTAGAGGTGCAGGCATAAGATGGGGGCTTGTGAAGGACAATATACTGGTAGCCAGCAATTGAGATTTGTTTACCATCAAAAACCACATGGCTATCCTCCCTCAACTCAGAATTGGGGTCGGTGACCACCTTACCATCGACAGACAACCGTCTCTTCCGAATAAAAAATTTGGCTTGGTTTCGACTCATGGGAATCGAAAGGGTTAAAAACTTACTTAGACGCATACGCTAGATTTTATATTTTTCAGCTGTTTCCCTTGATTATATGATCAAATATAGAACAGAACCTCCAATCAGGTTTCAGCAATCAATCGATGTCCCTCGCATTCCTTTAATTACTTTTGCTTCGTTTTCTAATTTCTCAAAGTATGTGGTAAAATTACTAGTAGTCCAGAACATCTTCACCGTCGAGTTAGCCTTCTTCCAGAGAGTTTTCAGAATCTCTAGTCCCATCAATTGGGCTCTACATAACGGGCCTTAAAAGGACTCCTTTTTTGAATACAAAATAGCTGGCAATGTCTGGTTAAAAAGCGAAATAAAAAATATTCTATAAAAAAATACAATGCCTAGTCCTCGGAGAAATGGTCCTTAATTGAAGCAAAAAGGCTATTAGCCATATCCCATCCGTCATCCCATCCATCGGTAATCGTCTGACCTTCCTCCCGCGGCCAGGCCGAATTCAGTACAATAACCATATTAGCTTTTGGCGCCGCTCGTATAATCTGTCCATTAATACCAATGGCTTCAAAATCACCTTCGCCATTTCCTACTCCCCAAAAAAAACTGCGGTAATAAGGAGAAGAGTCCTCTAAGTGAGGATAGGGCCAGTCTGGATCGCCAGGGAAATTAATCACGTCGTCAAAGAAATGCTTCGGGGCAATTTGCTTATCACCAACCCGACCCCGGTTAAGCATCAATTGACCAAATCGCACTTGATCACGAAGTGTTGCGCTCATACCTCCCATCGCAAGCGCATAGCCACCACGATCAACGGTAATATTCGCGTTATATTCTGCACCAATCGGTCCCCATATTTCTCTAGTGATGAGTTCCGCCACCGTCATTCCAGATATACTCTCTAGCACCCAAGCTACAACATCTACCGTTCCAGATTTATAAACAAACTTGCCGGCCCACGAATCATTGCGGCCAACAGTTGGTAAAAATTTATAAGAAGATTGAGGCCCATCCTCGGGGCAAACCGGACCCTCTAGCCACTGAATAGAACAAGAGTGCAGCATCAGAGCACTGCTAAAGTCATTATAAGTTTCGTCATAGGCTGATCCATCACGCATGTCCAGTAAGCTTCTGATATCATCTTGAGCCCATCCGCTGGCAGCCATCTCTGGCAAATAGTATGCGACGGTTTTTTCTAGATCTAGGAGGCCTCTTTCTACATATATTGACGCGAGAGTTCCAATTATAGATTTGCTCATAGACATCATTAGATATGGTCTATCTCGCTGATTCTCGTCGTAATAGCCCTCCACCAAAAGTTTGCCATCTTTGAATACGGCTATACCACGAATGTGATACTTTTTTGCTATTTCATCTAGATTAAGCTTTCTGCCCTTTAGTAAAATAGTGATATCGGAGGGATGAACTGGTCGACCCTCGAGCGGTATAACATTTGTAGGCTCATTCGGGATATTCACAGTGGGGAGCAACTCACGCAGATGGCTAAACGCCCAACCATGGTCGGTTAAAGGCTGTTCGTCGCCACTCTTCAAGTCATAACCGACCCAAGCGGAATTTATATTGATGCCCTCAGGACGCCCGCCGCTAAAAACGTTATTTGGAAAAACTAGCTGGCACATAGTTACTATAAGGATAGAAACCACTCGCACTGATTGAGATCCTTTCGCTAACTGCATGCCGATTCCACTCCCTGCTTGACTAGCATCATATATTTTAATTGAATCAATATATACCATGCTGATCCATATCGCCGCATGAAATATTCCAAGCGCTGCTTGCTATCATTAGCATGCTCACATCAATGACCGCAACCTTTTTGTAGCGCCCATAAATAGATGATAGAAACGTCAAGAGTAACTAGAAATTTTCCTGCCAATGACATAACTACTACGTATTATCGAGTCTCCGATAACGGATAGAAATTAGACTAGGATATCGGCATATAACTTTTGATTATAATCGCTTGAAAAACATAGAATCGCATTTTTTGAGTAAGTCCCTTGCCCACTGAGTTGCCAACATGAAAATATTAATTTATCTTTGATCGAGGTCACAATTTCCGACAGGCCCACTCGGCCTTTTCCTAGGGGGGAAATTATGTGGAGTATGCTTCAGTCTAAAATTTCAACTAAAAATATCGATGCCCTTCTTCTTCGTGCTGAAAAAGTCATTGGGGCACCCGATAGCACGGAGTTTGTGTCTGATGGGAAAACTTTTTTCAAGCCATATGAGGACGAAGAGAATAACTTGGACCTATTGAAGCAGATTCACTTGGACGTGTGGCCAGAGATCTCTCAAAGGATCAATTTTTGTGAACCGGTGGTTGATCACAGTTATTTGTTGTTGAAAAGTCCTGGCGGTGTTGAGACGAAGATGCATCAAGATCGTGTTTATTGGGAGCGCAAAGAAGCTGAACCCTCCATTATCTCTGTGTGGATTGCTTTGGAAGATTTGACTCCAGCAAAAGGTGGGTTGCTTCTATCTAGGGAAAATGAAGTCAAAAGCAAACAATGGACATCATTTAACACTGGATCAATCCTGAACCATGAGGAACCCGCTGAAACATCTTCCAGTTCTTTTACGCTGCTCATCTCTCAAACCATCGCTGAAAAACTTTTGCAATCCATGGAATTCATTCCACTTAGGAAAGGGCAAGGACTTGCCTTTGACAGCTTTGAACCGCATATGTCCGGCGCAAATCAAACCGACACACCGCGTCTAGTGATTAAGCTAGCTTATGCCGAAGCGCAAAATAGGAAGCCGCCAGGAATTCTTATATCGTTAGATGACCTAGAGGCTATTTAGGTTTCAAGAAAATTTGTTTTGCAGGGCTTGATCGGGTAATCCTGCTCCAATGTGCTTACCTGTTATTGGGAACTACTTTACGTCTTTTAGGTCGCTTCAGCTTTTCCCTAGCATCATCCCAGAACCTCCAGACATAAAGACGTGCTATGTTAGCAGGAAGTACCTTTTTATAGTTTTGCTCATGTAAAGGGCCAACTACCAAACACATCATGCTATCAAACATATCCCAACCAAATTCGTTGTCATTCTCAATGAATTCATCGTGGTCTCTTCCTATTTTCACCCTGAATGATTTTATAGTTTGACCATGGTCAGTGAAATTAAAGAGAACGTGTTTTCCCTCTTCCAGTTCAGCCACGCTTTTAAAGTAGATGTCGAAATCAGATGGAGAAATAGTTGTGATACGAATACTGTATTTCCGATTATCCGTCTGAATTATTATTTTATTTTGATTATGCATACGCACCCTATGCAGCCAGTTGAAAAGGGGCAATTGACAGACTTTCAAAATTCCAGCTTCTGTCCTTTTTGCTCATTAGTTTGAGTTAATCTTGGCTTCCTAAAGTTAAAACCGCCTCTTATCCTTCCCATATCGACCATCGGCAATAAAAAAAAGAGCTTTAGGAACGTGGCAGGAAACAGCCGAAAAAATTGGTTTTGGATTAAAAGCTTAGGAAATACAGCACCGACCAGTGCCTACTCTTAGACCAGCGTTATTGTGCCTAATAGGGATTTGACGGTGATATCTCCCAGGATTCGAAACTGCCCACAAGTAATGGCCCACCTTTTGAAAATATTGACACTCCAAGGCTATCAGAACGAGAAGGATAAATTCTTCTAGAAATTGCCTGACGGCCATTCGCAAAAATCTCTACCACTGATTTGTCAACGAACACGCGCAAGTTTAGGGCCTCATTTGAATCTAGCATGAAAGGCGCTTTTTCAATGTCCCCAGCGAGATGTTCAGGGCCAGATTTTGTCGCGTCCACACACAATACTCCTTCATTGTTTCTATATGAAAGCACAGTTTCCTCAGTCCGGTCGGGCGATACACACACTTTTACTCCATACTCAAATGCGTCAGAACCCTCCATCAGAATGGATAGCTCGAGGCTATTACTTTTCAAATTACCTATTTCAATTTCACTATCTCGCTCAACTTCAAAATTAGGTAACTTAAGTGGACGATATCTTAGCGCCTTAATTTCATCAGGCACATCAAGCATTAATTCGCCCTTGGAATTTAGGGTTAAAACTCTCGGAAGTGCGAGTGTGCCGGACCAACCATTTTTAAAATTAAACCCAAGTTCGGGGGCATCTAATAACCAGGCCCACATGATTCGCCTACCAGATTCGTCCACCAAACTCTCAGGTGCAAAGAAAGAATTATCGACCCAGCTCATCCTCGAGTGAGACTCAGGGTAGAACTGTTCATTTTTCCAAGTACCGACATAATATCTGCAACCGAGCTGATGGCTTATACACAGAAGGACATGCTTCTCGCCTAACATAAAGAAATCTGCACATGAAACATCTTCGTTGGATTTCACACCCTCAAGGCCTTGCGCAAAAAGATCCCCAACATACTCCCATGGTCCATTCATGTCAGACGACTTAGCAATTGCCGGATTCTCTCCCCCAAAAATGGCATAGTAGGTGCCTCTTTCATACCAACCAAACGGTTCCCATGATCTATATTTTCCGTGATGTTGATCGCCTTCGTTTGTTTCTGGTGTAATTGGATTTGATTCAAGTTTTTTCCATTCATTGAGGTCATCATCCTGGGACACTGCAAGCGAATTTCCCTTGTCTACTTGATGGTAACAAATGGTCGGAACACCATTTTCATTTAAAAAACAATTACCGCTGAACATACCATCTATCAGACCAGTCGGATGATGGCGCCAATGAAAAAGGTCTGTGCTAGATACGTGTCCCCAGTGGTCTGATTTCTGACCACCTCTTTTATCTTGAAAAATATAAAACAAGTGATACCGACCCTTCCAATAGATTGCGCCATTGGGGTCGAATGGAAAGGCCACACCCTCTGGAACAACGAAATGGTAACCAGGTCTCAAAGGATCCTGAAGGAGTGACTCCCTATGCTGACGAATCACCGCCGCTGATCCGTCAAGTTCTCGTTTTCTTTCCATTGTTTCTTTATCTGCTGACCCTAATTCCCAATCCACTGTTTGCGTGAAAGTTATCAGCCAGCGACCATTAGCCTTCTTTCTTAGTCTATATGCATACGTAATAATGCCTTTAGACGTAAAAATAATTACTGGGCCAAAAGTAGCCCGATCTTTTTCGACCGATATCTCAACGGAGCCCAAATCCAAATCTATCTCAGTTTTGTCGGGTCCAAAATCAAAAATAAGGTGGTCTTTGCGCATAGAACTCTTGCTATAACCTTTGCTATCGGACCAATCTTCTGCATAAGCATTTAGTGCCGTTTCCGCATCGCCATCTAGTCTGGCCGCAAAATGCTCTTTCATTACCAGCATCACTTCATCTTCGTCGTTCAATCTTCGCCCTCAACTTTCTATCCACCTTGCCCAAAATAATAACCATCTGCTGTTTAGATCATTTTCTTTTCATTATCTATCCTTGTTGGTTTTATGATTGTATCTGCAGTTTCAATGTTTTAGGAATATGATTCTTGTGGGAGCAAATGCCGTCGAGGACTTAACCCGCTTCAATTTGCCCGGCAGCTATGGAAGATCAACTTTTGAGAACCCTGAATTCGCGGACAGTGATATCTATAGAAATTTTATATACTGTGCCTTATATCTAGTCGACACTCTTCTGCAACTTGGCCAGTATCCATTCTCCAGCTTTGACATCTGCGTATTTAGGTGGATTGTCAATACTCTTGCAACTTGAGATACACGATATTTTGGCATCGAAATTCGGTTGATGAAAAAAAGTGAGGGACTGCCTTGACTGCCCTGCTTCTTCGCGAGGAGGATTAACTACGCGATGCATAGTGGACACCCACCTGTCATTTGTCCAGACCGAGAGCAAGTCTCCAATATTTATGACAAAACTTTTGTCAATGTAGGGAACATCTAACCAGCTGCCATCCGTAGATTCTATTTGTAATCCCCCTGATGAGTGTGATTGGTAGAGCACTGTGATGCTTCCGTAGTCAGTATGCGCTCCCCGGCGTAATTGATTTGGAAGCGGTTTTTTGACTTGTGGCGGATAGTAATTAGCGACTAGATTTGTCGTATGTTTATCACAGAAAGGTTCAAACCAATTCTTGGGCAATCCTAGTGCTCTGGCCATGAGTGAGAGCAAGTGCTCGCTAAGCCCTTCCATGGCAGAATAATAACTGTTCCAAGAGGACTTGAATTCAGGTAGGTCTCTTGGCCAGATATTTGGAGCAAAAAAAGCCTCTAGATTTTCTTTCAAACCAGCGCGGATTGCCTCCTCGCGGTCGTCGAAGCGATTAATACAGAAAACCTCGCAAAGATCGCCTGGTGTATCAATGTCAAGAGAAGCTGCTAGAGCGGAGGCTTCCGATGGAAAGTAGCCTCGAAATACGTAGGGGCTTGGAGGCATGGCCGAAATGCGGTCTTGAAGCGATTGTTCGAAAAACCGTGAAGAAGATGTGAGAACATCGTCGATAATGGACTGGTTAATTCCATGCCCTGTCACTATAAGAAAGCCTAGGGTCTCACAAGCATATGAGATGCGATTCGCCACCTCCGACGCGCCTTTCTCATTATCAAAAGAGAGGCTCAGATCAATAACAGGAACTCCATCTAACGTCTCACCAATACCCAAAGCAGCCCTCCCTTAAGTTAATCTCTCGAAATAGTACAATAGGCATACAGACAAGTCATTTATATCTCCTGTCTAGCATGGCACTACTATGGTCAGCATTGCATGCATACGCACCTAGTTGCCATCTCAGAGAGCCATCCTGCTTCAACTATATTTTTTGGTCGAATTCTATTGAATTTAACCCCATAGTTGAGACGTCAGGCCTGAAACAATTCCCTGCTGATAGCTCATTGGATGAGAACGGTCGGCTGCCAGTAAAAGTGCACCATCGAGATCAACAAAATCGCATAATTGGGCAACCACATAGGCGGGCGCCATGGCTAGAGAGGTTCCGGTCATATTGCCAATCATCAATCTTATTCCTTTATCTCTAGCTTGTTGAACCAACTTCAGTGCTTCCGTCAGGCCGCCGGTCTTGTCCAGTTTTATATTCACCATTTGGTAGCGCTTAGCCGTTTGTGCCAGTTCAGAGGTATCAAGGCAGGACTCATCCGCACACAACATAATGGGCGATTTATACCCCTCCAAGGCATCGTCCTCGCCTCTCGGTAGTGGCTGTTCAATCATTTTAATTCCTAACGCTTTCAATTGAGGAGCCAATTCTACTAACTGTCCAAAGCTCCAACCCTCGTTAACGTCCACCACAATATCGGCATCTGGGCGAGCATTGCGCACCGCGGTAATGCGTCGCAGTGGCTTTTCCGAGTCCAGCTTAACTTTTATCTTACGGGCGGAAATGGCAGCGGCTTTTTTCGCCATCTGTTTAGGCGTGTCAATAGTGACGGTATTGACCGTGTTTAAAGGAGACGATGGAATACCTGTTAACCCAAAGATACTTTGACCACTGATCTTTGCCTCAAGATCCCAGAGTGCGCAGTCAACAGCATTTCTTGCCCCTCCCGCCCAAAGCAGAGACTGCACCTGTTTACGACTGATACCCTGCTCCAATTTTTGTCGAATGCCAACAACCTGCTGAAACATGCTTTCTGCTGTTTCGTCCAGATAGTAAACACCGGTTGATTCTCCACGACCAGTGACTCCGTTTTCTGTGATACTGACCACCAGTACATCACAGTACATCCAGGTGTAGCCAGTGATAACGAATGGCTCTATCAGTGGCCACGACTCAATAAAGAGCTCAACCTGTCGCATTCGCTAAGCCACTGGTGCAAATTCGTTAAAAATCTTATCAACAATTGCGTCACAACCATCTCGAATTGGATCTACACAGGGTAGATTCAACTTCGCAGACAACCCTAAAAGATAGGATTGTCTGCTTTCAGAATTTAATCCGGACGTGTTGACACAAACGCCCACACAGCACAAGTTCGGATTTGTAACGCGACCACAGCGCAAATTAAGATCAATACATTCAGCAACGCTTGGCAGGGGCAGGTGACGAGCTGTATCAATCGCGTCCCGGGTTGGATCATGACAGACCACAATGGCATCAGGTTGCGAACCATGCAGCAAACCCAAACTCACGCCTGCATAGGATGGATTGAACAGCGACCCTTGACCTTCGATAATATCCCAATGATCTTCATGATTGGCCGGCGAAATAACCTCCGCAGCGCCAGCAATAAAGTCGGCAACTACTGTATCAATAGATACCCCAAATCCGGCAATCATAATGCCAGTTTGCCCAGTGGCGCGGAAATTGGCACATATACCGCGTGCTTTCATGTTCCGGGTGAGCGCCAGAGCGGAATACTTCTTACCGATCGCGCAATCGGTGCCTACAGTGAGTAACCGCTTACCGGAACGTTTCTCTGCTGTGCCAATTGGTAAATTGTCTGCCGGGACGCGCACATTCACCAGTCTTGCCCCGGAGGATTCCGCCGCGGCGACAAGCTCAGAAAACTCTTCCAATCGACAATGAAGACCACTGACCACATCGAGCCCTGCCGCCGCCGCTTCTGTCAAGACCTTAAGCCAACGATGACGGATCGTGCCACCGATAGGAGCAATTCCAATCACAATACTTCTAGCGCCCAGTCTTCGAGCTTCAGCGATTGAAAGATCTGCTACACCCAGGTCCACAAGACAGTCATCAAACCGCCATTGACCGATCACTTTCTCCCGACACCACTGGACTAGTCCTAAACCAGTTTTGGCATCAACGTATTCCTTGGTATCACCTAGAAAAATCAAATATGGTGCGTTCAAGTTAGGACTGTTTACCCAATCATCCTTTGTTTTATGCATATCTAATCCACTCAAAAAAACCTTGATTTAGCACGCTCGAAACATCAATTATTAGGCTTTAAATTTATATTTTAACCTATTGTTTTTATTATTTTTATATATTTTAATAAAATATTTATACCATATTAAATACCCTAAACTTATTGGCGAGCAAGACTGCAGCTGCGCATCCCTAACAAGTTGACAATCCAAACGTTGGTAAACAAAGCTATCACTCTTGCTTTTATTCGACAAGGCCCTTATTTTTGGGATATCTAAATTTTGGGGACAAGAAAAAGGGCTGCTCATATATGGAGTGGACTTTGGGAAGCCTTTCACAAATTTAGGAGAACTGGCTAAAGTATTTTAAATTGATTAAGCCAAATACATAAACAGGTATTACAAAGGGTAGACAAACAAATCCTCCGCCCCTAAAGCATCTTGATTAGCTATTTAGAAGAGCTTGCAAGCTATAACAAATTTAATGCATATGGATGTCTACACAGACTTATGCTGCCGACTTCAGTCGATGCTTAGGTGCAAGATTATATTTCTATTGGCTTCAGAGTATCGGTGTTCCCATAGATAAATGCCTTGCCATGTCCCAAGCAAAAGCTTTCCCGATGCAAATGGAATGCTAATTTGTGTAGCATTGAGCATCGCTTTGATATGTGCAGGCATATCGTCGGCACCCTCTAGCGTGTGGGTATAGATTGAATCATCTTCAGGGACAAGTCGATTAAGCCAGTTCTCTAAGTCCCTTCGAGCACTATCGTCATAGCTTTCTTGTATCAAAAGGCTAGCAGATGTGTGTTGAAGGAATAGAGTGCATAGGCCGTCTGAAGTCGAGCGTTTGGAGATCTCGGCTGCAATCGTTTTTGTAATCGAGTGAAGTCCCTGGTGAGGGGTTTTGACTTTAATTTTTAGTAGCATATGAGCCCCGTTTTTCTTGACACTAACAGACAAACCGATCCAAACTATAGAGAAAGTTCGTTATTAATAAATTCATATTAACCACGCTCAAACTCATTTTTTATCAACCCATTACGTAATGTGGACTTAACTTGATTCGCCGACTCTCACCTCATACCCCATTTATTGGATTCCGCAAAGGTTATGCTGTTTCAAATTTCCCAATCTCATAGAAAATACACCGTGGTTTTGCTGAATACTTTTTAAGGCTAGTTAGCATTTTGGCCGAACCCTGTAATCAACAAGACCCAATGATACATCCCTGAGATGGTCGAGGTAGTCAGCCCAACCTTGCATCATTTGCCGACGACCCTCCAGATGCGCGGTTCGGTTATAGGCTGTACCGGTTGGATCCTTGACCGCACGCGCAAGTTGGTGCTCAATCCAGTCAATCCTGAAACCCAGTACCTCGTCTAGAATGATTCGCGCCATAGCGCGAAACCCATGCGGCGTCATAGACTCGTTGTCATAACCCATTGACCTTAGCGCCGTCCGAACCCCATTCTCGCTCAGGGGCCTGCGCCTGCCACGGGCACTAGGGAACACGTAAACGGATTTACCCGTCCGCTCATAAAGTGCCTCAAGCAGCTGCATAGATTGCCCACTAAGCGGCACAATATGCTCCCAAGGGAGTTTTCTCTTCCTGGCAGGGATTTCCCAACACGAGTCGTCCCAGTTGACCTCCTCCCACTCCATATGACGAATATCGCCGGGCCTCTGGAAAACCAAGGCAGAGAACGTCAACGCTGCCTTAATAACTGCCGAACCACTGTAGCCATGAATTGCAACCATTAACTTACCGACCTCATCTGGGTCCGTAATGGCCGCATGATGCTGGATGACCTTTGTTCTAAGTGCTCCAGTCAGGTCGCCAGCCACATCCCTCTGCGCGCGATCTGTCGCAACTGCATACCGAAACACCTGCCCCGCTGTTTGTCGTGCACGATGGGCCATGTCGACTGAGCGGGACTCAATAGTCCTCAGCACTGCAAGCAGCTCGGTTGGCGTAATATTAGCGATCGGGCGTCGACCCATCTTAGGGAACAGATCCTTCTCGAGTATTCCAAGGGTACGGCTTTTGTGGCTCTCAGACTTATCAGCGATGCGGGTATCAAACCACTCTCTAGCAATGGAATCAAAGGTCTCTCCTGCAGCGAGCATACGCTTTGATTTCTCTTCGCGCCTTGATTCAGCCGGATCGATCCCCTCACTCAGCTGCGATCGCGCCGCCTCGTGGGCTCGACGCGCACCGGCGAGACTCACGCCAGGGTAAACGCCAAGGGCAAGGGTTTTCTGCTTCCCAAGGAAGCGGTAGTTATAGCGCCAATACTTCCCCTCAGGCTTGACTAACAGGTATAAACCTCGCCCATCGGTCATCTTGTAGGACTTACCTTCTTGCTTGGCCCTTTTCACGGCGATCGCCGTCAGTCCTTGCATACTTGCACCCCCGAAATTTGATGGTATTCTTTCGCTTCAGAAAAAAATTTAGCCTGAAGTACCAACAATTAGGCTAATCTTCGGCTAAACTTTCTTGTGATAATAATAGCATGTTAACCCCTATATTCAAGAGGTTTTATATGCATTATCAGACAGTTTTGGATTTTATCTCTAGTGGAAAATTAGGGAATTGAACCCATATCTAAAACCACCATATTTCTCAACCATTTACGAGCAGGCGTTAGCCCATATTTACATTAAAATGTAGCAAACGGTTGGGTTTTGCTAACACTTGGTGAATGAGAGACACAATAAGCTATTGATATTATTGTGTTATTTAAAAATATGGTGGAGGCGGCGGGAATTGAACCCGCGTCCGTCAGTCCTCTGCCAATAGCTCTACATGCTTAGAGCAGTCTATTAAATTTAACCGTTTGCAACCCGACTGTCAGGAAATGCCACCAGCGATTTCGGTTAGTGTTTAGTAAATCGACCCCGAACAAGTTTCATTACGATCTTATGAAATATGACGCCTGAATGTTATCAATCCCAGAGGACTTCAAACTCTGGACGCATAAGCACGGCTCCAGTCAGACGGCACTACACTGGTTTTTAAGCAGCTAGTGCGTAGTTGTCGTCGTTGGCAACTATAAGGTTGTGACTTTGGATTAACGAGATTGGTCACCATCTCGGCATGCACTACAGGTTTTGTAACCGGCGTCGAATCCAGAACGCCCCCATGGGGTCAAGTCTACCACGCTATTATTGCACTGAGAAAATCATTGCAGTATTTTTAAAACTATTTCAACATACAATGACTTATAGCTCTAGATTATTTTAGACATTTCATAAACTTTTAATGATCCCCAACAAAACGACCAAGCTGAGAATTTCTATGCAACGCGGCCAGTTTTCCTCAAGATTAGCATTTGTCCTTGCGGCTTCAGGCTCTGCTGTAGGTCTTGGTAATATCTGGGGATTCCCAACCAATGCTGCGGAAAATGGCGGTGCTGCATTTGTGCTGATGTATCTCGTTCTAGCATTTTTGCTAGCCTATCCGGCACTAATGGCTGAGTTAATCATAGGTCGTCATACACGTTCTAATATGGCCGATGCGTTGGCCTACATATCGAATAGCGGCGCCACCAAACAAGTCGGACGTCTTGTTGGGTTCGCGGGCTTGCTCACAGCTAGTTTGATTTTATGTTTTTATTGTATCGTTGCTGGCTGGATGTTGGGACATATGATTGCGCCTGTCATGAAGTTTTTTAAAATGCCTATGTGGGGCGCGTGGTTCACTGAGTTTGGGCTTTGGCGGAATATCAGCTTGGCCGCGCTATTTATGATGCTGACAGCGCTGGTAATTAGTGCCGGCGTTGAGCAAGGAATTGAAAAGTGGTCTCGGAGGTTGATGCCTTCATTGCTCATGTTGCTTGTTAGCCTGATCGGTTATGTTCTATTGCAAGAAGGTTCTATAGAGGGACTTAAACATTATTTGGTACCAGATTTTTCACAGATGGCTGATCCGGAATTAGTAGTTAGTGCGCTTGGCCAAGCTTTCTTTTCTATGTCCTTGGGTGTTGGGACAATGCTCATTTATGGCTCTTACCTAGGCAGTCACGAGAATATAACTAGAGTAGGCATACTAGTGACTTTAGCTGACACAGGGATTGCTGTCCTCGCTGGATTATTGATTCTCCCTGCGATGTTTGTTGCACAGAATCTTGGAGTCCAAATCTATGCTGAGAGTGGGAATTTAATTGCCGGACCCGACCTGATTTTTCAAGTTTTACCTGCGCTATTTCAATCCATGGGAATTGCAGGTCTTTTGGTGAGCTTCGCTTTTTTTATATTGTTGTCTATCGCTGCTCTAACCTCCTCTATATCGATGTTAGAAGTCCCGGTGTCTTACGCAGTGGAAAGCCATAATCTAAATCGAGCCCATGCCACATGGGTAATCGCGATACTCATTTTCTCGGTCAGCGTGAGCATTTGTATGAACTTTGAGCAAACCTTTGGTTTGATAATTACCATCACAACTGAGTGGAGTCAGCCAATTTTGAGCATGTTTCTGTGTCTATTTGCAGGTTGGGTGTTTCACCGTCAGCTTATTTTAGCAGAATTACAACGCGGCAATGAGGGCGTGGAAGCAACCCTATTTTGGCGCCTCTGGCCAATCTACGTTAAGTTTTTGTGCCCAGCTCTGATATTGATTTTGGTCGGGCAAAAGATATTTTGAGCCCACTATTTTGGATCAGTCTTCTGATCCTCGAGCGTATCGTGACATTTGAGAGATAGTCTTTAGAAAGCCAAACTTGTAAAGAATTTACGCACTCTGCACTACCCTGGACCAAAAAATTCGCTCACTTTCACAGGTCTTGTTATGTCGGATCACCGAAGCCTCTAGCGAAGAATCTCTGCATCTGCTCAATGACTTGATCAATAGCACCAGAGTTACATCGGCCGTCCGATTGGTTATCTACAATCCGAGTATCCAGTAAAGTGTTGAGCAAGGCAGTCTGCAGAAAATAAAATCACCAATAGATCTTAGCCTCACCTAAATTAGGTAGGCTTCGCTTGAATTTATTAATAAACCCCTGATTGACCGTGTTATATTTAAAAAACTGTGCCTTGTTTTTACTTGATGCGGACTCGCTGGCCAAGTGGCCCAAAAACGTCTAATATAATTTTTCCAATCAGCGCCATGGCATGAACGACGTTCAAGGCAAGGTCGCACATAAGCCTCTATTAAAACATCCAAGGGCAGGGAATCGTGGGCATACATTGTTAAACTGTGTCTAAGTGATCCGAGTATATCCTGCATATGTTCTTCCGCGCGGCGATCAACTACTGCCTGCAAAACAGCTTCTTCCGACCCAAAGTGATAGTAGCTGAGCGACACGCGAGCGCCGGGCAGTGCATGAATGTCTCTCATCGAGGTTCCATGGAACCCAAATTCGGCAAACAACTCTTCAGCAGCGTCTAAAATTTTTTTCTGCGTCTCTAGTGACCGTTTTCAATTGGTTCTCTCATTAACAACCGCGTCCTGCGCCATGAGTAATCTACTTTTTAAAGGTTAATACTTAATTAGAAGTTAGAACTCGCTAGCCCAAATAAATCTGATGGCGCGCATTGTAGTGTTAAGTTTATTTCAAAACAGGAAAGGTCCATTAAGCAGCAGAAAATGAACGCCAGTGCTTTGAGCTCGTTGCCTCTGAGTTAAATCGGGAAACAATCAAGCATCTCGGAAAATCATGTTAATTTGATCTTGGCAGTCTGAATGCCACAACGGCGTCTCCGATGTCTGTACCCATTGACACATGCCCACCAGCGGGAATCACAACATATTGACTATTTGTCTTTGGAGACATGAATGTCATAGGCCCCGCTTGGCCACCAGATGGGAGTGCTCCGCGCCAAAGCTCTGCGCCAGTCTCGGTATCAAAAGCCCTCAGATAATTGTCAATTGTGCCCGCTACAAAAGTTAAACCACCTCGGGTCACTGCAGTACCCCCAATGTTGAAAACACCAGTCGGAAATATTAAACCGAGCGGAGCATGACCATCGGTAGTCCCCAAGGGCCTTCTCCAAAGTATCTCCCGACTCCTGAGGTCGACTGCTGTCAGCTCACCCCACGGAGGTTGATGACACGGGTAACCCAAAGGAGACAGAAACGGATTACTGCTGATGCCATAAGGCGTTCCGAGAAGAGGGTATGCCGCACCAGAGATGTCTGCTCCTGCAGATACCATTGTAGAACTTTCATCCGTCTTGGGTTTAGCACTGGGTCGCGTATCATCAGTGCCCCAGAGACGAAAACCTAACCTGTCTGCATCTTCACGTGTGTAAAGTATTTGAACATAGGGCATCCCGGTTGTATTTACCATCATTAACTGGCGTTGCTGATCGACAGATACACTCCCCCAGTCAATGGCCCCAAAATTACCTGGATTCTGAATGGAACCTCTTAAATCTGGGGGAGTAAAGAGACCCTCATAGCGACGTTTTTTAAACTCAGTGCGGCACCAGAGTTGATCAAACATCGTGCTACCCCACATTTGGCTCTCGGTGAGGTCTTCGGGTGCAAAACTTGGGAACCCCACTGTAAAAGGCTGCGTCGGCGAGAGAAACTCTCCTGCCGCAGGATTCTGGGGCACTGGTCGTTCTTCAACCTCTATTAACGGTTCGCCTGTCCTACGATCAAGAATGAAAATTTCACCCCACTTTGTAGCGATTATTAGGCCAGGCTTAGTGGTCCCATCCTGCATAGGAAAATCAAGCAGCACTGGCTGCGCCCCTACATCATAATCCCAAATATCATGATGTACGGTCTGAAAACTCCAACGAACATTGCCAGTCGCCGCTTCAAGAGCCACGATCGAGCTGGGATATCGATCTTGATCGGCAGTCCGAAACCCTCCAAAAAAGTCAGGGGGAACATTTCCAGTAGGCAGATAAACCAATCCTAGTTCCTCATCAACACTCATTACTGACCAAACGTTGGCAGTGTTCTGAGGATAAGTCTCACCCTCTCCCAACGGTGGATGAGCAGTCTCAGTGAGAACATCCCACGCCCATGCTAGTTCACCCGTAAATACGTTATATGCTCGAACCACCCCCGGTGGTTGGAAGTTAGACTGGTTGTCCATAATAAACGAACCAACAACCGCAATGTCGTCAATAATCGCCGGCGGTGAACTTACATAGTGATGCCCCGGCAATACATCTCCCAACCCCGCCGTCAAATCCACTTCACCTGAATTTCCGAATTCGGGGCAAAGAACTCCTGTCTTGGAATCCAAAGCTATTAACCGATCGTCGACCGTTCCCATTAGCAGTCGGCTAGCACATACTCCACTAGAAACCTCAGCTTGGTGATGAGAGAGCCCCCTGCACACGAAGAAAGGAATCTTGTTTCGATTAACCATAGGATCGTATGACCAGTTTTGCTCTCCGGTATCTCCGACAAGACTAAATACCCTGTTGCTGGGCGAGCAAAAGAATAGGTCGCCATCTATCTCAATTGGCGTGGATTGAAAGGTACTTCGAGTCTCTGGATCTTCCCCAGTATGGAACACCCAAGCCTCTTCTAAATTAGCGACATTAGTTCTATTGATTTGGGCAGCAGAACTGTAGCTGTCACCTTCAGCCGATGCCCCGTAATGAGTCCATGCCGGTTTAGAGCCTTGATCTGCCTGAGCATAATCATTGCCTTTCAGCGGGTTAAACTGGGCATTCATCAAAGACACCAACAAGCTACCCAGAATAGCTCCAAAAATTCCGAGAGAAAACAAGACGGATTTCGAGTCTATATTCAACCATCTCCGAACATTTGGCAGCAAAAATAAGCTTAATAGCCCCGCTGGAACCCCCACACGCGGCAAAAGGGCCCAGAGGTTAAGCCCACTCTCCACCAACGCCCAGAGAAGGGTTAAAGCTGCAAAAAAGCAGTATAGCCAATAGCCTAAATTGTTCCCTCTCCATATCCAAATACTGCTGATAATGAGCGACGCGCCAGCCAAAAGGTAGTAATTCGATCCGCCAAGCAATGCCAACTGGAGACCCCCTATTAGGAGCCAAACACCTCCCCAAAAAAAAGCTACAGCGGTCAGTGCAATTGCAAAAGGCATATGTAGTCCCTCCAAAATATTATCGTTCTTTTTACAAGTTCTGATGGCAACAAATATCGCTTGCCCAAGCCAGCTCTTGCAACATTACTCATTCTAGCTATCATTTTCTAAATGTCCTACAATTTTTCACAATAACTCAATCAACCCTCAAGACTCGCTTGAAGAAAACTTATAAATGTGTCTGACGCAAGCTCATTTTTATTTGCACGAACATGGTGCATCTTGATAGTATTGATAAAATTAGAGCGATCGTCCAATTATTATGTGGCTTTAAAATTTCTAATAATATCGGCATCTATACTCTA
>CAJWMT010000021.1:0-30142 GCA_913044275.1 uncultured Cellvibrionales bacterium | reverse complement strand
ATAATACGTCCCCAAAAGCCATTTAAAATTGAATTTCAAGTTTAAACGCCTAAATAATTTTTTACCAAGCAAAGTTACATTTTAATGTACTGCTTAGTCTAGATCCCTTTTGGGAATCTTTTCCATGTAACACCAGCCATGGTTTCCAAGCATCTAACAACTTGGCAACTATAACCAAACTCGTTGTCATACCAGCAATAAAGCACACAACTTTTATCCTTCACGATTGTTGCCTCAGAATCGAAAACACAGGCTTGACGCGAACCAACAAAATCAGTCGATACTGCCTCAGTAGAGAGCGTGTATCCAATCTGTTGTTGCAAGTCAGAGTAAAGCGCCGTCCGCCTCATAAACTCGTTCAATTGCTTTCGATCGGTTGTTTTTTCCAATTGCAGATGCAGAAGAGCCATGGAAACATTGGGAGTGGGCACTCGGATAGCGTTACCAGTCAGTCTTCCTTGTAGTTCTGGGATAGCCTTAGCAACAGCTTTCGCGGCACCTGTTGAAGTAAGGACCATGTTAAGGGGAGCACTCCTGCCTCGCCTATCACCTTTGTGATAATTGTCTATAAGATTTTGGTCATTGGTATATGCATGAACAGTCTCAACATGGCCATGCTCGATTCCAAATTCATCTGACATCACTTTTAAAACAGGCACGATTGCATTTGTAGTGCAAGATGCGGCAGACACAATACTGCAATCGGGTGAGATTTCGTGATGGTTGATTCCGTAGACAACGTTGGGTATTGCTCCGCCCGCCGGCGCAGTCAATATGACTTTAGATGCCCCCGGCCTCAGGTGGCCACGGAGGCCTTCCTCGTCTCTCCAGGCTCCAGTATTGTCAATCACAATAGCATCACTAATACCATATTTCGTATAATCAACTTCACTTGGAGAATCTGCATATATTATTTTGATCGGATTACCATTTACAACAAGAATGTCTCGACCCTCTAACACTCGAATCGTGCCTTTGAATGAACCATGCACCGAATCCTGACGCAAGAGCGCTGCTCGTTTAGTCAGATCGTTAAGAGAATCTCCCGGTCGAATTACAATAGCCCGCAATCTCATCACATCCCCTCCGCCGGCTTTATCTATAAGAAGACGTGTAATCAGTCTGCCAATTCGACCGAACCCGTAAAGCACGACATCCTTGGGTCTTGGGAGTGGTTTGATATTTGAACCGATGATTTCCTCGAGCTCCAATTCCAAAAACGCTTTTATCGTTTTCTGGTCGCATAGTTCTTGATAACGGACCACCATTTTTCCGATATCTATATGCGCGGGTCCCATTTGAAGTTCAGACAAGGCCTCAATCATTGGAAATGTTTCGAACTCGGACAGTTCATTACTCTCGACCTGCCGCACAAAACGATGGGCCTTCATCAAATCGATGACAGACATGTTAACCATATTATTACCATACATATATGTGGAAACATTTTTTTCCCGATACAGTTTGCCAATTATCGGGATCATTCCCTCGGCTAGTGCTTCGCGCTCCTTCCAATCTCGAAAAAAATCATCTGGCAAGGGTCTATGCTCTTCTATCACTGTTGAGCTCCTAATTGAGTAGTTAAAGTGTGCGCGGCATTATCGGATAGTCCTAAACTTCAAGCAACTAAACAGTTATAATACATGTTATAAAAGTTACCAGATTATAGTCCTGACAGTCATCACCAAGCGGTTATCTCCAAAACAACCCACAGTAAAATGACAAAATCATTTAGCCACTATACATAGACCCAAATCACAAATGAATTTCTTCAATCTTAAAGAATTAACAGTCGATGGGGCCTCAAACCGCTTTGAAGAGCTTGACGTGTCCGGAAAATCACTTTTTACAGCCGAACATACCAAAAATTTTAGTGGTTTGACGATGGTTTTGACCGCTACTGCGCTTGAGGCAAAAAAGCTTACGGAAGGCATTAATTTTTTTGCCAGTGAAAATACTTTTCCGATATATGATTTTCCCGATTGGGAAACCCTCGCTTATGATATTTTTTCTCCGCACCGGGACATCACATCAAGACGTCTGCGAACTTTAGCAAAGCTGCCTGAAATCGGGAGAGGAGTGTTGATAGTGCCCGTGACTTGCTTAATGCATCGTCTAGCTCCAACTGATTTCGTTGCGGCTCGCACCTTTAACTATAAAATTGGAGAAACTATTGATCGTGAAGTTCTCGGAAAACAACTCGATCATGCTGGGTATCGGAAAGTCGCAAGCGTTTATGAGCATGGCGAATATGCATTGCGCGGATCTATTGTCGACATCTTCCCAATGGGTTCCGCCGAGCCTTTTAGAATTGATCTTCTTGACAATGAAATCGAATCATTGCGCTTGTTTGATGCGGAATCACAAATCACTATAAAAAATACGAATAATATAGAGATTCTGCCTGCACATGAGTTCATGCTTGACAAACAGTCGATTAATCTTTTTCTAAACAACTGGCATGAAAAGTTTCCTAATAGTCCCAGCGATTGTCCCATCTATAAAGACGTCTCAAAAGGAATCGCACCGCAAGGAATCGAATATTTTCTCAGTCTATTTTTTCAGAAGACATCAACCCTATTTGACTATATCCCAAGAAATGTCCGCTTGTTATGTTGTGCTAATGTTCAAGAAATGGCAGAGGAATTTTGGATCGAAACGGTAAGCCGTTACAATGACAATAATATTGACCCTCTAAAACCTCTTGTTCCACCCGATGAAGTATTTCTGACTAGAGAAGAACTTCAAGAAAAACTCAGGGAGCTCTCTAATTTAATTCTCCATAGTTCGTCAATAGCTGCTGTAGCGACGGACGAAATAACCAATATTCGGCAGCCTCCCAATATATCGATAGGCTCTGAATCTCCTGCTTCAACATCCAAACTAAGTAATTTTTTAGAAACAACGCAGCTTGCGAAAAACGGGAGGGTACTTTTCTGTGCAGAATCACCAGGTAGGAAAGAACGAATCTTGGATCTACTCAAACCCTTGGGTATAAGGCCCGAGACATGCTCAGATTGGAATCAATTTTATACATCAAGCATAAAATATGGAATTTTATCGTCTTCCTTAGACTGTGGGCTCTATTGTCCTGATAAATCAATTTTTTTGATTACTGAAAAAGAGCTGTTCGGAGAGAAAGTTCTGCAGAAGCGGAGGCGTTCTCAAGCAGCTCGCTCACCTGATCTAATTTTCAATAACCTAGATGAATTAAAATTGGGGTCTGCCGTCGTGCATATCGAGCATGGGGTAGGTCGTTACCAAGGACTAGAAACATTAAAGATTGACAAAACTCTCCATGAATTTGTTGTGCTTGTTTATGCAGGTGATGCAAAACTGTATGTCCCCGTTTCATCATTACATTTAATAAGTAGGTTCAGCTCTGGAGACCAAATTGAGGCACCGCTCCACCATTTAGGAAGCGAGAAGTGGAAAAAGATTAAACAAAAAGCCGCTAAACAAGTAAGAGATACGGCTGCGGAGCTATTGGATATCTACTCACGACGAGCTTCCCAAAGAGGTGATGCTTGCTCCGATAATACAGAAGAATATATAAAATTCTGCGAGGAGTTTCCTTTTGAAGAAACTCCCGATCAGCTCGATGCCATCAGTTCTGTTAGAGAAGATCTTTTAAGCACACAACCCATGGATAGACTTGTTTGTGGTGACGTTGGATTCGGAAAAACAGAGGTGGCTATGCGCGCGGCTTTCATCACCGTTTTTAGTGAAAAACAAGTTGTCGTTCTAGTACCGACTACACTTCTTGCCCAACAGCATCTGCACACCTTCAAGGATCGTTTTGCCAACTGGCCTATTTCCATTGACTCTTTGTCACGTTTTAAAACCATCAAACAACAGAATGCAACAATTAGCTCTTTCGAATGCGGAAAATTGGACATTCTAATTGGCACCCACAAGCTGCTCCATAGTAAAATAAAATATCATAATCTTGGCATGATGATTATTGATGAAGAACATCGATTTGGAGTGCTTCAGAAAGAAAAAATCAAATCATTTAGAAGTCAGATAGACATTTTGGCTATGACCGCCACACCCATCCCGCGTTCGCTTAACATGTCTATGAGCAAGATCAGGGATCTCTCAATAATTGCCACACCTCCAGCACGACGTTTGGCTGTAAAAACTTTCGTGAAGGCCTATGAATCAAAAACTGTCCGAGAGGCTATATTGCGTGAAATAAAACGAGGAGGCCAAGTATATTTTTTGCATAACGATGTAAAAAGTATCAACCGCGTAGCTATAGAAATTACCCAACTCGTGCCAGAGGCACAAGTCGAGGTGGCTCATGGGCAAATGCGCGAGCGGGAATTAGAAAGCATCATGTTCAACTTTTATCATCAACGTTTTAATGTATTGGTTTGTACAACTATAATAGAAACAGGAATCGACATACCCAGCGCAAATACAATATTGATCTCTGACGCAGATAAGTTTGGATTGGCACAACTACACCAACTGCGAGGGCGCGTGGGACGGTCACATCATCAGGCTTATGCCTACCTGATGACCTCTCCCGAAAAGAAGCTTACTCGTGATGCGATTAAACGTCTGCATGCAATCTCTGAGGCCGATTATCTGGGTTCAGGATTCACATTGGCCACTAATGATCTTGAAATCCGAGGGGCAGGAGAATTATTAGGGGAAGAACAAAGTGGTCACATCGAAGCCATTGGTTTTTCGCTATATCTCGAGATGCTTGACAACGCCGTACGGAATATTCTGCCTGACAGCTCGAGTGAAGAACTGGATAATTTATCAGATGGGACTGAGGTCAATCTCAATGTTTCTGCCCTAATTACCGAAGATTATCTTCCTGACATAAATATGCGACTTGTTTTGTACAAGCGTATCGCAAATTGTAAAGACGACGCAGACTTATACGATCTTCAAGTCGAAATGATCGATAGATTTGGACTGCTCACCGAACCAACAAAAAGTCTCTTCAAGCTCGCCGAACTCCGTCAAATAGCCCAGAGGTTGGGCATTAAAAAAGTTGAAGCTGGGCAGACTGATGGCAGATTATGTTTTAGGGATAACACGCCAGTAGAACCAAGTACCATCATCAGATTGGTACAAGGCGATCCGCAAAGATACCAAATTCAGCGTAATGATCAACTAAAGTTCAAAGCTAATATGATTGACACTGATATGCGTTTTTCAGCTGTTTCAGGCATACTAAATCTTCTGCTTTCGAAAACCAAAATTAGTTATTAGGAAATTTCAGATAATAGTGACTGCTAAATGATTTATCATTTCTTTTATGAGATTAAAATCAAGGAATTTCCTTACCACTGTCTTGCAGCGACACTGCTCTTTATCATTGTAAGAAATGCTTGCGCAGACCCTCAACTAGGCAAGTGGGAGCCATCAGACTGGTTTCAAGCTGAAGTTATCATTTTCCAACAAATCGAATCGCCAGAGTTAGAATTGCCCCCACGCAACTATGAATTGGCTTATCCACTTCGATGGAGGAAACTAATTGACACAAAAAAACCGATTAAAATTGCCGATCTTGCGCGAATTTATGACGAAACAACTGAGATCCATAATCCCTTTAAAAAAGTTTTTGTGCAAAACACTTACGATCAGTTTCAAACAACCAGTAAAGAAACGGCACCAATTGCCCGCAATACCATATTGGCTGACAACGTTGCACCCCGAGAAAAAGTAGTGCAGCCAATTTTTGAGTTGCCATACAGCAGACTGCAAGCCAAATATCGTAGTCTGAATGAAACGGCTGCGGGACTTAGACGCAGGAGCATTTACCACGTGCTTTTCCACGAAGCCTGGCGTTTTCCGGCAGAAAAAAAAGCTCATAATCGGTGGATTATTATTCAAGCCGGCTCTCGTTTTATGGACCGTTTCCAGCTTGAAGGGAGCATCCGCTTTTATAAGTCTCGATTCATGCACTTCGAATCAAAATTATGGCTCTCAGAGTTTACTGACACTAATCTATTAACAAAGCCAATATCATTACCCAGGCTCGGCAGTCCACAGATCAACGAAAATGGACAATCCAAGGAAGAATTCTCTTTGAATCGCAGTATTAATTTACAATCCGAGGCAATAATGCCTGATACAGACATCTCTGACGTGATTGAAAGAAGAGACGTAAAACTTCATAGCTCCGATGAATTTTTCAGCGGCTATTCTCCCAACAAGGTTGAAACACATGAAGAGAATTGGGAAAACCTCTATCCAGTCGAGAAACTGTGGACTTTAGACCAAACAAGAAAACTCCGTACAGAGGAAATACACTACCTCGATCATCCTGAATTCGGAATAATCGTCACGGTCAACACATATAAGCCAATCCTTTTAAATCCGGAGGATCAGCCGGATCCAATCTATGGGGAAACTAACAACAATACAGCCAATTAAAATTTTTTTAACCTGAACTAGTCCATCTTTGTCAAAACCTGATTTTAAGGGCTGCTTAAAAATTCCTTTCAAGTCTCAATAGTCAAAAATGCTATCCTCCGCAGAAGGAGGTCTTGAGTAATTCAAGTTGTCACCTCAAACAAATCTGTCCGATCATATGAACCTAGGCTAAAACTTCTTTGCGCTCCGGCGAGAGACCAAATAAATGAACACGAGAACCGGCTCTCTATATTTGTCTATCGATACTAACAATTTAACGTCAATAACTTTTATTCGGCCGACTCTCCGGAGACTTTACTTTTACTGAACACGTTCTAGCTTCCCCTCAAAACGATATTAATACTTGTGACTTCGCACAAATCTCGCCTTTTACCAATATTAAAAACTTTTAGTAGCAATAATTTCTATTCGCTACAATGTGCATAATGTGATCGGGCTGCAGGCAATAAATGTATAACCATCGTCATTAGGGTGATGACTTGCGAGCACTGGGTAGATTAGGCCTCTTTATATTGATTCTCAGTCGCAAACCTGGATAGTTCCATGGGCAGCAAACCTTCAGCCAAATCCAAAGTGGCCGTAGGAAAAGCAACTTGGGCCCCTTTCTCTGAAATTATATTTGCTATTCGCAATAGAACATCGTGTTTCACTTGATGAAAATGAATCCAATCTGTTGTCACAGTAAAAGTATATACAAAAAAATCAACGGAACTTGGAGAGAACTTGTCAAAATTAACGATTAAAGTTTGTTTTGAGTCAATCTCGGGATGTTCCGCTAGCATACTTTTGACTGCATCAACAATGGTATTCATTTTATTTATATCGGAATAACGGATTCCTAACGTCTCGAATATTCTGCGATGCGTCATCCGAGAGGGGTTCTCGACCGCTATGTTAGCAAACACACTATTTGGTATATAAAGTGGACGTTTATCAAACGTCCTAATTCGAGTAAGGCGCCAACCTATGTCTTCTACAGTGCCCTCGATCTCCTGATCTGGTGATCGTATCCAATCACCAACTGAGAATGGCCTATCCAAATAAATCATTAAGCCACCAAAAAAATTCGCCAGTAAATCCTTTGCAGCGAAACCGACAGCGATTCCTCCAATGCCTCCAAAAGCCAAAAGACCAGAGATACTATAACCAAACAGCTGCATCGCAACTAAAAAGGCTGTAATAACTACAGCGGTTCGCAATAACTTTGCAACGACACGCACTGTAGTGGCATCCAGTGGTTTTGATACAAAATTTGGGTTGAGAAGGTTATGCTCAGCTCTCTTAATAAAATTATGCAAAAAGAGGGCACCCAAAATAACCACAGTTAATCTATTAACCGAGTCAATGATGGGCAAAAAAACTGATTCCATCCGATGCGCTGCAATGCTCGCCGCAAAATTAATACCAAGAATCCAAATCAACCAAACCAATGGTCGTCGACAAGCTTCTATCAGAGCATCATCCCAGACAGATGCAGTTTTAGCAGCATGTTTTTCCAACCGGTCAATGATCTTATTAACGATATGGCCTGCTGCAAGTGCAGCCAAGACAACAAAGAAAAGTTCCACGACCCAAAGGTGTTTTTCACTGGTTAAGATGCCTAACCGATTAAATAGCGATTCCATTTACCAAGTCCAAATATGTTGCTGTATGCATTTACCGACAGTTGGGAAAAGCATGAGTTAAGCTCCCTCATAGTTCCGAAAGATGAGCAACAATCTTTTGGTATCGGGTTTGGCTGGCTAAGTCATCCCAACTGGGTTTGACCGAAGCTGACATTCGACCAATCCGGCTAGACTTAGAATATCCCACTGCTTCCATGTGTCTGAGAACTTCTATAACTCCAGCTCTATCATTGCAAACTAAGATCATATCGCAACCGGCATTTAGCGCCAGAGACGCCTTTTCCACAAAACCTCCGGCAATATCTGCACCCTTCATCGACAAGTCGTCGCTAAAAATGACACCTTCGAATCCCATCTGAGACCTTAATATATCATGCAGCCAATAGTGAGAGAAGCCAACAGAGCGTTCATCTATCGAGGTATATGTAATGTGAGCAGGCATAATACCACCGAGATGTTTTGACAACTGCACATAAGGCAAAAGGTCACGATTAGCAATTCTCTTCAGTGCTCTAGTGTCTATGGGCGCCTCAAGGTGACTGTCACCAATAACGCCTCCATGGCCAGGAAAATGTTTACCCACCGATGACATTCCCGCCTCACACATACCTTGGATGAACGCTCTGGCAGCACGACAGACAATTTCCGGTCGATCTGAAAATGCTCTATCTCCAATTATCTTGCTACTATTTCTATCGATATCTAAAACCGGCGCGAAACTAAAATCCAAGCCACATGCCAAGATTTCTGAGGCCATTAGCCAACCTGTCTCATGAGCCAATATAAGTCCCTCTTCTCGATTATTTCTCACAACATCACCGATCTTTTGCATGGGCGGAATTGGAGTGAATCCGATTCTGAAGCGTTGAACCCTCCCCCCCTCTTGATCAACAGCAATCAATAGCTCTGGCTTTATCTGTCTTATACTGGATACCAAATCGGCTAGCTGTGCACGATCCTCAAAATTTCTTGAAAAGAGTATGACTCCACCAACTTGCGGATTCTGGAGAAGTCCTAACTCCTCCTCCTCGAGCTGAGTTCCAAACAAGTCAATCATAAGTCGACCAAAGTTAATCACGAATAATCCTTAATTTAATAAAGCATAGATTTAGTATATTTTTAAAAGCTCGAAGTCGCCAAAGTCAATACCGTATCTCGTTTTGTCGACCTCTGCAATCCGGCGAGAGTGATGCAGAATTTGACAAAACAACTCCACTACTGTATAAAACTACAGCCTCTAGAAGTACAGGTTTATTTGATGCCCAAGTTGACAGCCCGACAACAAGAAATTTTGGATCTCATAAAAAGCAATTTGGATGAAACAGGCTACCCACCCACTCGAGCGGAAATAGCACAAAATTTGGGCTTCAGATCGGCTAATGCGGCCGAAGATCATCTTAAAGCATTGGCTCGAAAGGGCGTCATTGAGATGATACCCGGCGCGTCGAGAGGAATCCGTGTAGTAGAGAACCTTTGCGGCATCCCTGTCGTGGGCAGTGTGGCAGCTGGGGAGCCAATCCTATCGGAGCAGCATATCGAAAATTATCAAGAGATTCCTCAAGGTATGTTTCATACCAACATAGACTTTCTTGTCAATGTGCGAGGAGATAGTATGAGAGATGCAGGTATATTGGATGGAGATTTATTGGCAATCCATCGTCAATCTGACGCCGAAAATAAACAGATCGTAGTAGCAAGAGTCGATGGCGAAGTTACTGTCAAAAGATTAGTTAAAAACGCTAGCAAATCCGAGGTCCAGCTAACTCCTGAAAATGAGCTTTTTGAGCCCATTTTAATCGATCTTGATAAACAAGAGTTGAGGATAGAAGGAGTAGTAGTGGGTGTCATAAGACGGACTATTTGAAAGAAAGATGTAGGTGCGCAGTCTAATGCAATTGCCTAGTTTTCATATCTGAGCTGTCATCAATAGAAAATTGTTGTTCCTGCAAATCAATAACTTTTCGAAGTCCCGCATCAACCATCGCTTTTGCAACATCAACATGGTTTTCTCCTAGGTAACTTAAGATCTCACTCGAAAATCGCATGGTCAGCAATGTCTTGTTCTCCGCCGCGTGTTTAAGAGCTATATCGCCATTGCCATTTACAACCAATTCAAATTCATTTTTTCCCATTTGTTAGTCCTTAATATCAAGTTCCGCATGATCTAAATCAGTATTTTGCGCGCGTCACTTTTTCCGTTTATCCATAATTACCCAGTTACCATCCCCGTATATCGCTCTCCAACCCGTTGGTTTTCCACTTTTTTCGCTGCGAACATAATGTGCTTTTGTCTTGCGATCAAAACGAATTACCGCGGGCAATCCATCTGGATCACTAACTGGAGACGACAACAAAAAATGAAACTTAGGATCGAGTAGATCCTTGATATTATTTCTCTTTTTGTCTGTCAGCTCACTTACGAGTGGCGCGCGTGTCTCTCGATGCTTTGGATACTGACTTGCTGCAAGAAAAATTCCGGATGCACCATCACGCAAGACATAATGATCATCTACTTTTTCGCATTGCAGCCAAGGCATTGGAATCGGATCAGCTTTTGGCGGTGCCGCCTCACCATTGCGCAACAGCTTCCTTGTGTTTTTGCAATTTTCACCGTCATCAGTTTGGCCTGTACAACCAAAGTATTTGCCAAACCGTCCTGTCTTAAGTTGCATATCGCTCCCGCACTTGTCACATTCTATGATAGGGCCATCATATCCTTTGATTACGTATTGCCCGGTTTCTATCAAAAACCCATCACAGTCTGGATTATTACCACAGACATGGAGTTTCCTCGTGGAATCAACCAAATAGGCATCCATGGAAGTATTACATAATTGACAACGGTATCTACGGAGCAACAACTTGGACTCTGCCTCATCATCTTCATCAATATTTACAGCCTCATCACCGGCAGTGAGGTTTTTTGTGGCCTTGCAGCGATCTTTTGGTGGCAGAGTGTAGCCTAAACAACCGAGAAAAACTCCGGTACCTGCAGTTCTTATCGCCATCGGTCGTCCGCACCCTTGATTATCACATATGATATCGGTCAGAGTTGGTTGATTAGGTCGCATCGGTTTCTCACCATTCTTTGCGTTTGACACTTGCTCACTGAAATTTTGATAAAAATCATCGAGCAACCTCCTCCAACTAAGATCACCAGCGGCCACTTTATCTAATTTTTCTTCCATTGCCGCTGTGAAGCCGTAGTCCATTAAATCGTTAAAGCTCTCAACTAACCGATCAGAAACAATGTCTCCTATCTTTTCGGCAAAAAGGCGCTTATTTACAATACGCGCGTAGCCCCTATCTTGAATGGTTGAAATTATTGATGCGTAGGTGGAGGGACGCCCAACCCCTTTTTTTTCAAGCTCCTTTACCAAAGCTGCTTCCGAGTATCGAGGTGGCGGCTTGGTAAAATGCTGTTGTGGTAAAAGCGATGATAGCTTAAGTACATCGCCTACCGCCAAATCAGGAAGCTGTATGTATTCCTCATTTTTTCGTTTGTTTGGCTGCACTATCATGTAACCATCAAATCGAATAATGCGCCCCTTTGCGAGCAAGTCAAACTCACTGCCTGCTTTTACAGTAATCTTAGTCGACGTAAACTGGGCTGCAGCCATTTGACATGCTAAAAATTGGCGCCAAATCATTTCATATAACCTGACCGCGTCTTGGTCAACATCAGACAACAATGCGGGTAACACGTCTATGTTTGTGGGCCTGATCGCTTCATGGGCTTCTTGGGCATCTGATTTGTTTTTGTAATTAATCGGTTGGTTTGGCAAATACTCGGCCGGATACTTTCTGTTTATGTATTCTCGGCATGAAGCTATGGAATCGGCGCTGAGGTTAGTCGAATCAGTTCTCATATAGGTAATATGGCCAGCCTCATATAATCTTTGAGCCATAATCATCGTTTTCTTAACACCAAACCCCAGACGTGTACTTGCAGCTTGTTGAAGCGTGGAAGTGATATATGGTGCTGGCGGTTTAGATTGCGTTGGCTTGTCTTCACGAGCAAATACTGAATAAGAGGATTGTTTCAGTTTTTCAAGCGCAAGATTGGTCTGAGACTCGTTTTCTGGTCTAAATGTGTCTCCAAGTTTTTTCGTCACCTCAAATCTAACTTTTCCGTTTTCGGACTGAATGCTCTCAGTCATTGGGACGAGTTCAGCATGGATCGACCAATATTCCTCCGGCTGAAAGGCCCGAATTTCGCGCTCTCGTTCAACCAACATGCGCAGGGCTACCGACTGCACCCTGCCCGCAGACAAACCGCGAGCGACCTTTTCCCAGAGGAGAGGAGAGATCATGAAGCCTACTAGCCGATCCAAGAACCTCCTTGCCTGTTGTGCTTCTACTCGATTGATATTTAGCTGGCCTGGGGCATCAAACGCTGCCCTTATCGCATTTTTCGTGATTTCGTTGAAGACCACACGCTTGTAACGACTAGTTTGACCACCGATAACTTCCATCAAGTGCCACGCTATGGCCTCCCCCTCACGGTCCATATCAGTGGCGAGATAGATACTATCTGCTTTCTCTGCAAGGCGCTGTAATTCCTCTACGACTTTTGCTTTGTCAGGGAGGGTGGCATAGTCTGCCCTCCAGTTATCCGCTGGGTAGATCCCCATGCTCTTGAATAGTTGTTTTCTGGCATTTTCCGTTCTGTAACGCTCTTTTTCCGCTGGCGACATTTTTCTGGTCAGAGCCGCCTGTTTGGCGCGCTGTTTAGGGTCACTGGATGCGCGACTTCCACTACTAGGGAGATCTCTTACGTGACCGATACTCGATTTGACAATAAAATCATTGCCTAAGTATCTATTTATAGTTTTGGCTTTTGCAGGCGACTCGACAATTACAAGTGTTTTACCCATCTACTGAATACCTAATGCGAGCTATCTGGTTCCTAGTGCTGCTAACTGACATAAAATTATCTTAGGACGGCTCACTTGATTTAATCTCATTAGAAAGTCTCTGTTAGGGAAGTTTTAGAAAGAGCGCATATATACGCTCTTAGCCATCAATTGGTCAAGTATTAGGCGATTTTTTTTCAAAAAAAGATCGAAGAGATTGTAATTTTTCTAATATTACAGAGACCATCTCCTCTCCTTCAACTTCGTTCCAAATAAGACCAACCCCCTGAGAATCAAGTATGACAGCGCTTACGGTATCAGGCATCGTATCGAAAACCAATTCGATATTCGTTCCGCTAAGCTTTATCCCGTCGCCAGCAAACCATCGCCAACTCGTCAGATCCGATTCCCATCCACGATTACTATTTCTATGCAGAACCCAATTTTTTTTGGATTGACTGGAGTGCCATGGCAGTTTGTAGCAAACGGCCTCCAGACGGTTCTCTCCTTCTCTCGCATCGGGTCGCTTGTGCAGAATAATTTCGATCCCCTGTGATCTGGCGAGACTTCTTATCTTTTCGAGGCGATTTTGTTGCGGCGTGTTTCGCATCAAAAATAAGGGCGAAACGGCCATGAGTAATATAAATACTATTGTTAACCAAACCATTTATCTCGCCACCAAGCTAATTTCCTTTTTGCGAGTATATCCACCTCGGCGTGATTGATGGAATCCAACGCACCTATTTTTCCAAACATTTAGGTAATCGAAAAACGTCATCAATGTTTGTCGAAAAAATTTGCTAGACTTGGTACTTCGTCAAGTAGCTATCTACTAAGGTTAAACAAAATTTATGCTTTATGCTAAAAGTTTTCGTAGAAACAAAGAGATAGTGTACTCCGTCAGCAAAATGAAAAGTTTCGTATTTGCACTTTTGCCATTATGGGTCATATTTTCTTTTTTTTGCATCGGTTCAGAAGCAAGCTCATCACTTCAAACAAGTCATTCGCAAGGAAAACCCGAGCATGATAGCGCTGAACTGCTCAAGCAACGCCGATTGTTTGCTGATGCACTAAAATCAATCAAAGTAAAAAATTGGGAAAAACTACGCAACGTCCAGAAGGATCTGGTGCATTATCCGCTTTATCCCTATTTAAGATACTCAGATCTGATAGCCAACCTATCAATTCCTCAACGCCGATATATCTCAAATTTCCTCGAAACATATCCTGACTCAGTTTTGGCCCATCGTTTGAGGTCGAAATGGCTTAATTATTTGGCTCAACAAAAACAATGGGCTATGTATCTAGATTATTATGAAGAAGCAAATGCCAATGCTGCGCGCAAATGTCACTACTATTATGCGAAACTCAAACGCACGGATAGTAAAGAACTAATCGATAATGCTCTTAAATTATGGACCGTTGGACATTCTCAACCCAAAGCATGCGATGATCTTTTTAATACTCTATCAGGCTTGAGGCTGATAAATGATGCACACGCATGGTTAAGATTCAAAAAAGCATTGGTCCAAAATAATTTATCATTGGCAAGGTATGCACAGGGTTTTATGACAGATAAGTCCACAATAACTCGCGCGAATAGTTACCGTGCCCTGCACCACCGACCTCATGAATTGAACCTACTAATCGATGACTTGCATGAACATGTAGAGGATATTGACATTTTTTCTCACTACTTGCGTCGTCTTGCTAGCAAAGATCCGTCTAAAGCATTGAAATACTGGCATCAGGTGAAAAGCGGTCTAGAAATGCCAGAATATGAGGTCGCTCTCTTCATTGCCAATATCGTAAAAACGTTAACGAGAAAAGGTGAAATTGATGCCGCCGATCTGTATCTAACAGAATATTCGCCTCTTATTAACGAGCATCTCGCAGGGAATGTTATCGAGTGGAGGATTAGGCAAGCGATTAAAAAGCAAAATTGGAATAAAGTCTTACACTGGATCGCATTTCTAGATTTACCAAAACAAAATTCAAACATTTGGCGATATTGGCAGATACGCAGCCTACAGGCAAGTCAGAGCAAAGATATCGCTCAACTCTCACGTCTCACTAAACGATTAGCTGAAGAGAGAGATTTCTATGGTTTTCTAATTAGCGATCAATTATCGCAACCTTATCAGTTTAATCACACGCCCATAATAATCGACAACCTAGATTTGATACGAGTCAAATCTTTACCAGCTATTCAGCGCGCGCGCGAATTTTTTTTCCATGGGCATAATATTCAAGCTAATAGAGAATGGACTGCAGCTACCAGAAATATCAATCGAACCGAGTGGATTGTATTAGGCTTCTTATCAAGTAAGTGGGGGTGGCACAGCCGTGCAATCATGGCTATGGCCCAAGCTCCATATTGGGACGACCTAGATATTCGATTCCCGTTTGCTCACCTATCTGTTATACAAACCGCTGCGAAACAATCGGATACCGAAATACACACTCTTCTCGCGATAGCGCGACAAGAAAGTGCATTCGACCATCAAGCAGTCTCCAGAGCGGGAGCAATTGGTCTAATGCAAATCATGCCAGCAACCGCCAAAGCCACTGCGATGCTCCATAATATTCCATACAAAAATAAGGCACAGTTGCAAGATAAAGACATCAACTCAACTCTTGGGGCGACATATTACGCTGGCCTGCTTGAAAGATTCAAAAAAAACAAGATCCTTGCAATGGCAGCATATAATGCGGGTCCTGAAAGGGTATCAAAGTGGCTATCTCAGAGTTCAGGAAAACAACCTTTTGACGTATGGATAGAAACAATTCCCTTCCAAGAGACAAGGCATTATGTCATGAATGTCCTCACGTACTCGGCTATCTACTCTTATTTGCTAGGGACTGGCAATTCAATGCTAACAGCGCATGAACGCAACTATCTTTTCTAAAAATTAATATGAGAAAGACGCGATGCTTATAGATATCGGGGTTAACTTGTCTCACAAACGCTTTGCGAAAGACACTCGAGAAGTTTTGAGGAGCGCGCATGAAAATGGCATCCGAAAGCTGATCATAACAGGAACTTCCGTTTGCGAGAGCAATAGAATGATAGCGCTCTTAAATCAATATTCTACTGAGTTTCCTAAGATGTTATATGGGACAGTGGGCATACATCCTCATGCGGCATCAGAATTTAGTAATGATTCTTTCGCGGATCTCCGTCATCTCTTAGCCCAGCCTGGGGTAGTGGCAATCGGTGAAACAGGTCTGGATTTTCATAGGAACTTGGCTCCGAAAGAGGTGCAGGTAAAATGCTTTGAAGCTCATTTGAGTTTGGCAAGTGAACTAAAGCTGCCGTTATTTATGCATGAGCGCGAGGCATCCACAATGCAGATCGATATCCTTAAGAATCGCCGAAAGGACTTTTCAAAAGGAGTCATACACTGTTTCACTGGGGATCGTCAAACACTTTACCAATACCTAGACATGGACCTTCATATTGGAATAACAGGGTGGATTTGCGACCAAAGGCGAGGCATGCCTTTGCAAGATTTGGTCGCAGATATACCTTTGGATCGACTCATGGTTGAGACCGATTCACCCTATCTGCTGCCCAGAAATTTAGCTTTTCCTCCCAAAGACGGACGTAATGAACCATCTTTCTTACCATGGGTCGTGAGCGGGATAGCCGCATGCAGAGAAGAGTCCAAGGAAGAAATAGCGGAACAAACAGGTAGGACTGCCATTAATTTTTTTGGCCTTGAATAAAATTACCTCCTTAATTTGGCCAAATTATATTTAGCATCCAATTAGTATATCCTCAGCAGGATGAGGTGTGATGCGGAGGTCCTTGAAAGTTAACACGAATGGCTCGGAGGAAAGGAGTACCATTGGAGACGTAATTCGACTTAAGTCAACACCCGACTTCGCAAAGCAGGTCAATGGGATAGCGGCACGTATCCATTTATCTTCGGGCAAACCCTTAAAAAAAGCCGTCATATCAATTTCACCCGCACAAGGGTAGCCACAATCCATGCGCAGCTTTACCTTTCCTTCCGGTGATTTATCCACCCTAAATATACTTTCCAAGGCAGCATCTTCATCAACCATACCCGTAAGGTCAACGGTCGAACTGGCCGCCCAATATATCTGTCCTTCAGAGAGACCCGACCACTCGATTTGCCATGAATCCTCCTGCTCTATTCCATCAACACGATTTACTATAATACCACCGAGTAAAGACGATGTTTGCGTACCTGAAACGAACAAGTTCCAGTTACGTGGATCCCCCACATAAGATGAAAAAGGACTAAGAGCTGTGCCCTTAAAAATCACTATAGGTTCTTCAATAACATCCAAATTCTTCTCGGGCAAAGCAAAACCCATTTCGTTAACCTCAGAGCTATAGTTTAGTCCGTAACCACGATCGAAAAGATGCGAAAAAACAGGTAAATCGCCTTGATATTTGTTCACCGAGGCATTCGGCCATGGAAACGGCAATTTACCAACAAAATCAAACACGGGCTTACCCGACCTATCAGCCACTAATACATCTGCGACACCAGCGCCCTCTGATCCCGGGAGCCACGCGACGACGAACGCATCTGATCGATTTATCCAATCATTCACGAAGAGAGGTCGTCCGGTCAAAAAAACTGAAACTATCGGAACACCCTCGGTTCGCAATTTGCTTAGCAACGAAGCATTTGTTTTGACAGGATCTTTGAATAGCAAGTGCTTTAAATCACCAGTCCCTTCGACATAAGGATCTTCTCCATAAACAACTATGGCAACGTCTGGTTTACTGACCCATTGATCTTGTTTCGCGATCTCTACCGAGCCGCCAGTAGCCTCAATTGCGCGCTTAAGACCACCGTAAATCGAGGTTGCATCAAAAAAAAATTCCCTTTTATTTCTTGCACCCTGCCAAGTCAAATTCCAATCACCTGTTTGTTTAGGTATGCTATGGGCACCATCACCCGCGACCAAAACTTTTTGCGCAATTTTTATGGGCAACGTAGCATTATTATTTTTTAATAGCACTAATGACTTTCGCACCGATTCTCGTGCTAATTCCCGATGCTGCTTTGACCCCAAGACGTCCACTCTACCAGCAGCAACCCTGCGCGATGGCAGGCCACGTTCTAGAATACCGGCACGAACTTTCACTCGCACTATCCTGCGAACTGCATCGTCAACCCGAGACTCAGAAATCAAACCGGAACGCACCTGATGTAGAGTATTTCTTATAAGGGACTCCCATTCCTTTGGTGCCATCAGCATATCAATGCCTGCATTTATAGCTTGAGGACAACTTTCATTTGAACAGCCCTCGACCTGACCATGTCCATTCCAATCGCCTATGACAAATCCATCAAAACCAAGCTGCCCCTTCAAAACATCTGTCAAAAGCATTTTGTTACCATGAATTTTCTGTCTATTCCAACTATTAGATGAAGCCATCACAGTCTGCACACCCTCTCCAATTGCAGATATGAAGCCTTGACCGTGCAATTCCAACAAGGTTGGCAAGTCCAATCGCGTATCACCTTGGTCGATCCCTTGAAATGTGCCACCATCACCAATAAAACGTTTTGCTGTTGCGATTACTTTCCAGGGATTAGCATTTAGTTGACCTGAAGGACCCTGCAGCCCTCTAACCACCGCTCTCGAGTAGCGCTCTATGATTTCAGAGTCATCACTGAAGCTCTCATAAGAGCGCCCCCAACGCATATCTTTCGCAACAGCAACTACGGGCGAAAAAGTCCAGTCCTGTCCGGTTACGGCGACTTCTCTGGCGGTAACAGAGGCAATCCGTTCAATGAGTTTAGCGTCGTCTGCAGCTCCAAGACCTATGTTATGTGGGAAAATGGTAGCGCCCTTGAGATTATTTAACCCATTGACAGTGTCACTACCCCATATTATGGGAATTCCTGCACCACCCTGAGTTTTGTCAATTGACGCTTCATAGTAAGAATCAGCCAAACTTAACCAATCATTCACGGATGATTGGTTTCCTGCCAGCCAATGCCCTCCCCCGTTCAAGACAGCCCCCAAATAATATTTGGATACGTCTGCTGGCGTAACGTATTTAATATTTCCTTGAATCATCTGGCCAACCTTTTGCTCTAGTGTCATTGCATCCACGATGCTGTTGACGCGTTGCTCTGTGTCTTGGTGTGAAAACTGATGTTGTGCATATGCTGTCTCATTTGGAAGCGATATGAGCGCCATCAATAGAATATAAATCGTAAAACAAGAACAAATTTTATTTTGGAACATCTTTGTTACTCATTCTGAAAACAACAATTGACCATCGTTAGGATGCTAACGCTCTTATTAAGACGGCATACGCCGAATAGTATATTAGATTTAGCTAATTTTCTGACGAAAAAATAATAAGCATCCGGAATATTGCGAATCTCTGACACTAAAAAACTGTAAAGCTTAAACGGCTCTATTCCTCCATTTCCATGTTATACTCCACCGATCCAAGCGTAACTTAAAGAAAGCGCAACAAAATCAGACCTCTCGCCAAATACGCAATATGATTCAGCGCGTCCCGAAGGATCCTTATTACTATCAACAAACTGCATAGCACAAAATTTCATGGCATAGAGCTCTTGAAGTCAAGCCACCCAGGAATACGTCGGTTGAAGCGCAAACATGGAAATCCCACCCACCATGGCAACAAAATTTGGCGATCCAGTTTAATCATGATGGATTATTTGTGTGATCACCCGCCGCAAAATAACGCCCAAGTTCTAGATATTGGATGCGGATGGGGTGCAGTATCAACTCTGCTTGCCAGAAAGTTTTTTGCAAATGTGACAGCATTGGATATCGATCCACTAATGGAAAAAATAGTAGAATTGCATTGCGATTTAAATGAGTGTGGTGTGAACTTTATCAATCGTAATCTCTATACTCTTAACTGTGACGAGCTAGAACCATTTGAGCTAATTGTAGCAACCGACATATGCTTTTGGGACAGTAAAGTAAAGGAAAACTTCAAACTCATTCAGTTTGCGATTGATGCCGAATGCCCGAGAATACTGATAGCGGATCCCGGAAGACCGCCCTTTTGGAATTTGGTTGATTTGTGTGCCGAACGATTCAGTACCGAGGTTTTAAGCCGAGGAATTCACCATCATCACAAGACATGGGGCTATGTGCTTAAAATTTCTATTAATTAGTTTCGCGCAAATATAGCGCCGATCTTAAAGGGAAAAGCCTCTTGAGAACGATCATTAAAAACTCGCTTCCGGCACGGTATCAGGTCATCTGTTTTTTAACATTCTCCAAAAGCCGCCCACATCCAGCCAGAAAGACTAAAGAATCTTCAATGCAACCCGAGCTTCTTCAGCTCCATAGCTAGAGGATTAGACCTCGGATGTTATTATGATTCTGCCAAATTATTATACAAAATTAGGTGTAGATAGATTTAATCTGAAATTAGCCAACAATTATTAGTTAACGTCAGAAGTGATTCCTTGGCAAATGAAAAAATCTCGATTGATAGGTATGTAAATGGGTTCCAATTTTGAAATAAGCAATTGTTTTACATAGATTAAGTGATACAGTGTAACAACAGTAACACCCCCGCCCCAAGATTTTAGCAAGAGGAGGAGAAATGACTAACCACCAGATACTAAGTAACGAGACACACCGAGACTATAGAATAATTACAGATAGAAGCAATACATTGGGGGATGGTGTAATGCATGCTATGACCTTCCCTCTAGAATTTATGGCAATCCAGTCTCACTACCCAATATTTTTCTGCAAGGATCCCGAGACAGGAAATTTTTACCCTACTGCGCTCTTCAGTTTAGAAGAAAATGAAAATCTATTCTTAGATGATAACCAGTGGACTGCTAATTATATCCCGATGATGGTTGAAAAAGGGCCTTTTCTTATAGGCTTCGAATCTTCAGCGGAACACGAGGACGATAAAGATAACCCAGTGGTTGCTTTAGACATGAACAGTCCCCGGGTTAGTTTAACAGCAGGTCAACCCTTGTTCAATGAAAGCGCCGAACCTACTGAATTTTTGAAAGATACCGTTAAGCTATTGGACACAATCCACCGAGGTCATGGCCAAAACAAGAACTTCTTAACTAGCCTCCTAGAAAATGACCTGCTGGAATCTTGCACAATCAAATTAAGTCTTATAGACGGCTCGCAACGAGAATTGATAGATTTTTTTACGATAAATGAAACAAAGCTGGGTCAACTAAATGGTACCACCCTTGAAAAACTTAATTCGGAGACATATTTGCAAGCGATTTTCATGGTAATCGCCTCGCATACTCGAGTGACTTCTTTGATAGATAAAAAGAATACAAGGCTGCTCAAAGATGCTTCGCGACCAACTCACTAATTGAACGTAACTAAGTTATTTAGTACAAAAAGCAGTTTAAGTGAACAAAAGACATCTAACGGTCTTTAACTTTGTGCGTGCGAAAATTTTTTGCAACAAAAAAAAAGACACTTTAATCGAACTATTGAAAGTTGATTAGCAAGTTCGTCGTAAAGATCAGACACAGAGCACATCGGCATTGAACGGCCAGTGGGCCACAAAAGACATGCACTCTGAGCGATGTTCTAAAGAAACGAAACAATGTTTAACCCATCTAATATCTTCCGTTCGGAATTTAACTTGGCAGAAAAGCTAATGCTCTCCGCCTCTGCATTGGGGCGATGAAGGGGATTTTTGCATTTTTTGAGCCCATTCGTCTGCGGTATAGGTATGCAGAGCAAGCGCATGCACTGGGCCAGACAATTGTTCGGAAAGCAATCGGTAAATTACTTGATGCCGCTTCACCAATCGAAGACCATCGAAAACATCACTTACTACAACTACTTTGAAGTGTGTCTCTGAATCTTTTGGCACGGCATGCATAAAGCTTTCATTAACGACCTCAAGGTAAAAGGGCGAAAGTACTTTTAAATTTTTAGTAATGCTCCTCTCGACATCAATCACCCGCTTACACTCCCCCAACAATATTGATTAATACCCCGGCAGCTATTGCGGATCCAATAACGCCGGACACATTGGGGCCCATCGCATGCATCAACAAGATATTTTTTGGGTTCTCTTCAAGCCCCACTTTGTTTACGACTCTGGCGGCCATTGGGACCGCTGAGACCCCAGCCGCTCCAATAAGGGGATTAATTTTCTGTCTGCACACAAAATTCATGCCTTTCGCCATCAAAACTCCGGCTGCGGTGCCTACGCAAAAGGCAAAAGCACCCAACGCTAAAATACCGAGGGTCTCGGCATTGAGAAACTTTTCGGCACTCATCTTAGAGCCCACACCCAAACCTAAAAATATGGTAACAATATTAATGAGTGAATTTTGAGTCGTGTCACTCAGACGTTCAACCACTCCGCATTCACGCATCAAATTTCCAAAACAGAACATTCCAATTAAGGGTGATGCTTCGGGCAAAAAGAGAGCAACTAATAAAATCAACATTAATGGAAAGATTATACGCTCCGTTGGAGATACATGACGCAATTGATCCATGACTAGTTGTCGTTCATCCTGATTTGTTAAGGCTCTCATAATAGGCGGCTGAATAATCGGCACAAGCGCCATATATGAATATGCCGCGACTGCTATAGCACCAAGCAGATCGGGAGATAGTCTGCTAGCAACGAAAATTGATGTCGGCCCATCAGCCCCTCCAATGATTCCAATAGAAGCAGCATCGCGAATGCTAAAATCAAGGAATCCAAAATCTCCCAAAGCTGCTGCTCCCATCACAGTGGTAAAAATTCCGACCTGAGCAGCAGCACCAAGCAAAAGCGTTTTCGGATTGGCAAGTAATGCTGAAAAATCGGTCATCGCTCCCACCCCCATGAAAATTATCAATGGGAATAAACCAGTTGCTATACCTGCACTATATATGTAGTAAAGCAAGCCGCCCGGAGTCTGCAAGTTGCCTAGAGCGTCATACACAGGCACAGCCTCAAACCCAGAACCAGGGATATTGACTAACAAGGTTCCAAATCCGATCGGCACCAGTAGCAGAGGCTCAAATCTTTTCCTTATCGCTAGAAAAAGTAGCGACAAAGCTACAATCATCATGACCAACTGGCCGAGTTCCAATTGCGCAATACCGGAAGTTATCCACAAATCCTTTATCTCAAACATCCGTAGTCCTCAATCAATTGATACCAACTCGCTTCCAACAGTAATTGCGTCACCGTCAGAAACTTTAATCTCAATCACGGTACCAGAACGCGGTGCAGCAACAGAGGTCTCCATTTTCATGGCCTCGATAATCAATAGTGTCTCGCCCTCGATCACAACTTGGTCTTTTTCTACTGAGACGCTTACCACGGTTCCTGCTAAGGACGCTCTCACGATTTCTCTGTTTTGCGATGCATCGCTGTCAACTTGACTCCCAACAGTTTCGCTATTGAACGTGTCCCCTTCCAAGGCTCTAATAGCCTTAAGATCGCCGCCATCAGAAACCTTCACCACGTATGATTTTCCTTCGACCACTACCGTGTATACATTAGCGCGGCCATCTTCAATTTTATCTTTTGATTCCCTCGTGGGAGTTGATTCGAATATACTCGCATCTTCAAAGTGCTTAAAGAATTTCAATGCCACTTGGGGAAACAAAGCATAAGTGAGGACATCATCAATCTCAAATTTTCCTCTGGGAACAGAAAACCCATGCTTTTTTGATAGGTTAGTTAGCTCCGCACTCAAAACATCAAGTTCCGAGTCGATCTCATCTGCCGGACGACAAGTAATAGGACGCTCATTCTCCGCCAATACTTTACGTTGCAATTCCTTGTTTACTGGGGCCGGAGTAGACCCATATTCTCCCCGAAGAACTCCAGCCGTCTCTTTACTGATTGATTTATAACGTTCGCCAGTTAAAACATTTATTACTGCTTGCGTACCAACAATCTGAGATGTAGGAGTCACCAAAGGAACAAAGCCTAAGTCCTCTCGAACCTTGGGGATCTCATCGAGCACTAAATCTAGTTTATCAATGGCACCCTGCTCTTTTAATTGACTCTCCATGTTGGTTAACATGCCCCCCGGAACCTGAGCTACCAAAATCCGCGAGTCTACACCTCGCAAGGAACCTTCAAACCGGCTGTACCTTTTTCTAACCTCCCGAAAATAAGCAGCTATAGATTCGAGTTTGTTAAGATCGAGGCCAGTATCGCGGTTTCGATCCTTAAAGATCGACACCACGGACTCTGTCGCCGAGTGACCATAAGTCATCGACATCGAAGATATAGCTGTATCAACATTATCTATGCCTGCTTCCACGCACTTTAATATCGTGGAAGTCGACAGCCCCGTCGTTGCGTGTGCATGCAACTGAATAGGTATTGCAATGGATTGCTTCAATCGCGAAACCAAATCAAATCCGAAGTAAGGCGTCAATAGGCCAGCCATGTCTTTGATGCAAATTGAGTCAGCGCCGGCATCCTCAATTCGGCGCGCCAAATCAAGCCATGAATCTAATGTGTGAACCGGGCTAACCGTATACGACAATGTCCCCTGCGCATGCTTTCCTAAATGCTTAATCACTCGCAAGGCAGTTTCTAGATTTCTCATATCGTTCATCGCGTCAAAAACTCGGAAAACATCGATGCCGTTATATGCGGCACGCTCCACGAACTTTCCTACAACGTCATCTGCATAATGCCTGTACCCCAGTATGTTTTGGCCACGAAACAACATCTGCTGGGGTGTATTAGGCATAGCTTTTTTGATTTCACGGATGCGATCCCAAGGGTCTTCACCCAAGAAACGAATACAGGCATCAAAAGTAGCTCCGCCCCATGATTCCATGGACCAATAACCAACCTCATCAAGCCTTTCGGCGATAGGCAACATATCATCGATCCGCATACGGGTTGCAAAAAGAGACTGGTGAGCGTCTCTAAGTACCACTTCAGTAATACCTAGCGGCGCGTTATTTTCAGACATAAAGGCTCCTTTATTTTTAGCTAAAGATTTGACGCCCGACCTAGTTGTCGTCAAGGTGTCTATCTAATGCTGCCTGGATGACTCGTGCAATTCTTGGTTCTATAGAAGATTTTTTTGAAAACTCCAGATTATCTATCCTCTCTCGAGAGGGATCTATAGCTGGAGTCCATTTCGCAACGGCTGATGACATGACTGAGGTTAAAATAATCAGAATTGATAGGAAGAAAAATATAGTGCTTAGACCACCAACCAATAGTTGCAGACCCTGTTCAACCAGTGTTGTGTGCATTCAATGCCTCGCTACGATGGATTAAACAGTGACCTTTTTGATTTGAAGTAAACTAAGACAAATAAGAAAAACATGAAAGATTATGATAACAAGAACCTCTTTGTGGGTGCAAATCCGCTCAAAAGTGATCTCAAAATCTCATAGGTTGATTTTTAGCTTTGCTTTGAGAGTGGCTAAAACTACAATCGCTTTTCCTTTTTGAAAATGAGAGAACAATGATAATCAGATCAATCCTAGAAAATCGGCTTGGCGCAGCTATGCGATCTCTGGGTTTACCTGTCGAATGCTCCCCTATTATCAAACCAAGCACGAATCCTAAGTTCGGTGACTATCAGGCTAATGGCGCAATGGCCGTCGCAAAGCGACTAAAGAAAAACCCATATGAGTTAGCTCAAAAAATTTTAGAAAGGACTGATTTAGTTGGAATAGCTTGCAAAACTGATGTCGCTGGACCGGGGTTTATCAATATAGAACTTGACCCAAATTTCTTAGCTGAGCTACTGAGTAATGATGAGAAGGGCAATAAAAACCAACATGACGTGAAAAGAGTCGTGATTGACTACTCCGCGCCAAATCTAGCAAAGGAAATGCATGTAGGGCACCTTCGTTCAACGATCATCGGAGATTGCATTGCCCGCGTCTTAGAGTACCGGGGCAATAGCGTTATCAGACAAAACCACATGGGCGACTGGGGCACACAATTTGGCATGTTGGTGGCAGAACTAGAGAGTCACTTGATCGCAGGCGAGCAAGCAGAACTGGCTCTTTCGGATCTCGAAACTTTTTATCAGAAAGCAAAAAGACACTTCGATGATGATCCCGAATTTGCCGATCATGCGCGCGCTTTAGTAGTGCGACTTCAATCGGGGGACCCGCAATCAAGAGCACTTTGGAAACAATTCATAGATATATCTGTCGCTCATAATCTCGAAATCTACAAACAATTGAATGTTAGCCTGACGAAAGAAGATGTCAAACCGGAAAGTGCCTACAACGACCAACTTGAACCGCTGCTGGAAAAACTAGTGCAAATGGATCTAGTACAAGATGATCAAGGGGCAAAAGTGATGTTTATCGACGAGCTCGCAAACAAAAAGGGGGAGCCTTCCGTCATGATCATCCGCAAATCAGATGGTGGCTTTCTATATGCAACCACCGACTTAGCTGCCCTTCAGTATCGTTCAAAGGAATTAAAAGCCGACCGCATATTGTATTTCATAGATGCCCGTCAATCTCTTCATATGAAACAAGTGTTTTGCGCGGGACGCTTGGCCAATCTTGTGCCACCAAATGTGAGTTTGGAACATCATCCTTTTGGAACGATGATGGGTAAAAATGGGAAACCATTTAAAACCCGAACTGGAGGAACTGTTAAACTAGCCCACTTGATTGGTGAGGCTAGAGAACGAGCAGAACAGCTGGTCAGATCTAAAAATCCAAATCTTTCAGAAAAAGACGCAAAAGACATTGCAAGAAAAGTCGCTATTGGTGCAATCAAGTATGCCGATCTTAGCAAAACGCGCACGCATGACTACATCTTCGATTGGGACGAAATGATTTCGTTTGAGGGAAACACCGCGCCCTACCTGCAATACGCAAATACCCGTATTAACAGCATTTTTAAACGGGCTCAGATCGATCCGGACAGTCATTCGGCGACTATCATTATCACTGAAAACACGGAAAAAATCCTTGCTCTAAAGCTTTTACAGTTCGAAGAAATAATAGAGCAGGTAAGCCTAGATTGTTACCCGCACGTTTTGTGTAATTACCTTTACGAATTGGCTAGCGCCTTCATGGGGTTCTACGAGAAATGTCCAATCCTAAGACAAGGCATTTCGACAGAGAAAAAAGATAGTCGTCTAGAGCTTGCAAAATTAGCAGCAAAAAAGCTCTCTTGCGGCCTTGATCTGTTAGGCATAGAGGTCATGCCCACAATGTAGGTTAGAAGGCTTTACAGATCGCATACGTTAATCGCAAGATTCTGCGGGGATTCTTTAGCAACTGCTCCACTATTAGCACTTATCAAATCCGCAAAGTCATAAAGTTTTGGATCTGCTAACTGCGAGGGTGCTACATTCTTGACAGCACTAAAAATTGTTTCTATACGCCGAGGGTGCTGTTTATCCCATGACTGCAGCATTTCCTTAACAAATTGACGTTTTAAACCCTCTTGAGACCCACAAAGATTACATGGAATAGTCGGATATTTCCTTAAATCAGACAAAGCTTGCAGATCTGCTTCACGACAGTAGGCAAGCGGCCTAATCACAACATTGCAGCCATCATCAGAGCGTAATTTAGGCGGCATGGCTTTCAACTTTCCTTGATAAAACATATTTAAAAAAAGTGTTTCCACAATGTCATCACGATGATGACCCGGGGCTATTTTATTCGCGCCAATTTGTTTCGCAAAACCATATAAAGTGCCTCGGCGCAGGCGCGAGCAAAGCCCACAATATGACTTGTTATCGGCGATTTTGTCTGTGACAACACTATAAGTATCTTTTTCTATGATACGATGCTCTACCCCTAATTGCCGTAGATAGCGAGGCAAAACATCTTTCGGAAATCCGGGTTGCTTCTGATCCAAGTTCACTGCAATAAGTTCAAAATTAACAGGAGCCTGCCGCTGAAGTCCCATTAGTATATCTAACATCCCGTGCGAATCTTTTCCTCCAGACAAACAAACCATTACTCTATCGCCCGGATCAATCATGCTGTAATCAGCAATCGCCTTGCCCACATTGCGGCGAAACCTCTTCTGCAATTTGTTTTTTTCTAACTGTGCTTTTCTAGATTCCATCTACAGGCTTATTTAGATTCTTTAGCCAATTGTAAATATCCCGCTAATGGAAAACCAACCAATAGTCATTGACGCATCTTTTCTTTGGATATAAAAATCAAAACTCCCACGATTCAAAGTAAAGAGATTTTGGCGACAACAACTTCTGATTCGCATACCTAGTTGCAAGTTGCCATAGTTAATTTAGTCGTTAAAAATTAAAGTTGGCCGCCGATAGTATGTGCCCTGAAAAGCCATTTGATATCGGATAGATGGCTATTGCAGTAAGCCTTCATTCGGCGAAAATAAAGTCATCATATGTAACGAAAAGGTCGGATTTTTTAAGTAACTACCAACTTTTATGCACGACCCGCTTGAATTTGCAGTTCCCAAGCAAAAAATGATCCATTGTGAAAACATGACTAGAATAGCGATTTTGGAAGAAGCAATTATCAGAGGAGAATGGCCGCCTATCAACATTAAGTACAGTTGTTGTTGAAGATGATTGAGTGCAATTCGCTTTGTTTAAACGCACAAACCCATAGATAGAACGCAGGTTTAAAAAGCAATTGTTAAATCTGTCAAATGATTCAGGCCACTTAGGACATTAGTTAAACCGAATTCGCTTTTCACACACACAAATTAGCCCTGTATTGTGTATGATTGAATACATCTAGTCCTCCTGAAATTTTGACCTTTGAAATTCAATACGGTTATTCGGTTTCACAAAAATGAAATGCGCATCGCTCAAAACCCTTTCCATAAACCCTCCGGCGCTGTAACACAGGTAGTAATCCCACATTCTAATAAACTCATCTGCATAGCCTAGCGACTTAACCTCTTCCAGACGGCTGAAAAAACTTTGTTTCCATTGCATTAAAGTCTTCGCATAATGGGGGCCAATATCCTCCAGATCAAATAACCGCATATCGCTAACTCTCTTTGCGCTTTCCACTATTGCAGTGACACTTGGAATAAAGCCCCCAGGAAATATATATTTTTGTATGAAGTCCACCGAACTTAGCGCGCGATCATAACGTTGGTCCTGCATCGTGATGGCTTGAAGCAGCATGATCCCATCTGATTTGAGAAGCCCACTACATTTCTTCAAATAAGTATCTAAAAATTGCGGACCAACTGCTTCGATCATTTCAACCGACACTAGTTTGTCAAACTCACCCTCCAGATGTCTGTAATCTTTTTTGAGTAAAGTAATATTATCGGCAAGCTCTTCCTTGGCAATGAGTTTTGACACATGAGCATACTGTTCATCTGAAATCGTGGTCGTGGTCACATGACAACCATAATTTTTAGCTGCATAAATGGCAAAGCCGCCCCAACCGGTCCCTATTTCAACGATGCGATCCTCCCTGCTGAGCTGTAACTTTGAGCAAATGATTCTTAATTTTGCCTGTTGCGCTTTCGCTAGAGTTGAGCTCTTATCCTCAAAGAAACCGCAAGAATAGGTCATCGATTCATCGAGAAAAAGCCTAAAAAAATCATTACCTAAATCATAATGTGCCCTGATGTTTCTTTGACTGCGCGATGCAGTATTACGGTTGAGCCAATGCAAGAAACGCCTGCGCCATATCGCAAAGGCAGAGACCTTATCCTCCAATGAATCCAGAACATCGCGGTTGCTAATCATCAACCGAACCAATCTGACTAAATCATCACATTGCCATTGTCCGAGCATAAACGCCTCTCCTGCTCCCAAGCTTCCGCCAAACGCGACTGTGGAATAGAATTCCGCATCATTCACATATAAGGTGGCACTTAAATCCTCCCTATCGTCAACTGGGCGACCAAAGATATTCGTTTCATCCCCATCAATGAGAGTTAAACGGCCACCCTCAATCTTTTCGAGACGCCGGTGAATAGCGTTCTTGACTCGCAAATGAAACCAGTTTTGTCGGTGAGATCGGTTATCGCGGGCAGTCATCGTCATATAAAAATCCATCAGCTTTTGTTTGGTTTGTTGGGATGGGGATAGAATGAAACTCTCTTTATCCATAACTTTAGAGCTTGCCAATAAATCGCCAAGGTTACCTTCATGGTGAGGAACGGATAGATCATCAGGCACTTAGCAAGAGATGCCGACGAGATTGGCTCGGCCTTCAAACTAAGTGCAACATCGAGAAATCGCTCTCCATTACAAAAACTTTGAATACGCACTGCCAAACTGTTACTTGGCGTTGAAATCCGCCATTGATATGACATATTCATGGGCATGAATGGTGAAACATGAAAGT
>CAJWMT010000020.1:0-30698 GCA_913044275.1 uncultured Cellvibrionales bacterium | reverse complement strand
CTCCAACAACCTGCCTCCAAGACCGATTCAATCGCCTCATCACCTGCCGGAAAAATTACGGTCCCCGACTCAGGCAGTGTTCGAATCAAATGGTGGAATTGCTTCTTGATTGACTCTAAATCACCAAAGATATCGGCATGATCATACTCTATGTTATTAATTACCAATGTGTTGCTATGATAATGCAGAAATTTTGAACGTTTATCAAAAAAGGCGCTGTCATATTCATCAGCCTCCACCACAAAAAATTCGCTATCACCAAGGTCCGCTGAACTATCGCTTGCAATTGGAACTCCCCCGATCAAATATCCCGGGCGAAGTCCCGCTGAGTTAAGAATAAAGGCGAGCATCGCTGTCGTGGTAGTTTTGCCATGAGTACCTGCGATTGAAAGAACATGACGATTGAAGAGAACATTATCACCAAGCCATTGAGGACCAGAAATATAAGGCATTCGATTATCAAGCATATGCTCTATGCAAGGATTTCCTCGAGAAAGGGCATTTCCAACGATAATTAAGTCAGGAGTGGGCTCAAGTTGCTTCGGATGATATCCATCGACAAGTTCAATTCCAAGTTCTTCCAGTTGGCCGTTCATCGGCGGATAGACTTCGGAATCGGATCCAGTTACGTCATGCCCAAGTTGCTTAGCTAACCGAGCAATACTGGCCATGAAAGTACCGCAAATACCCAACACGTGAATATGCATAAAATTCCCTAGTTTTTGGAGAAGTAATCAATCATTCCAAACAAACTTTTGATTTAAGTTTTCAGACTAAAATAAGGCATCCGTTCTTATGAACAAGGACTACGATAGAGTATAATGACCGCCAAGTATATCCTTCTTCATTATTCAGACAAACTCAGTAAAGCGTCAATTTTTTAAGCGAGAAAAATATGGTAAAGCCTAAGATGAATGCATTTTATGCTCAGTCAGGAGGAGTCACTTCTGTAATAAATGCTTCGGCGTGTGGAGTTATACAAACGGCACGTCAACATCCCGATAGAATTAACCGCATCTACGCTGGAAGAAATGGAATACTTGGTGCGCTTAGGGAAGAATTATTTGATATCCAACAAGAGACTACTAGTGATATCGAGAAGCTCAAAACCACTCCTGGCGGAGCTTTTGGGTCATGTCGGTATAAGTTGAAAGAGGCGTCTTCCAGCACTAGTGAGTACAAAAGGATAATCGATGTATTTGAGGCTCATAATATAGGATATTTTTTTTACAATGGTGGGGGCGACTCTGCAGATACATGTTTAAAGATTGCGCAAGTATCAGAACAAATGGGTTATCCGATAAGCGCAATCCATATCCCAAAAACGATTGATAACGACTTACCCGTAACTGATTGCAGCCCGGGTTTCGGTTCCGTTGCAAAATATGTTGCAATATCAACAAAAGAAGCCAGCCTAGACATCGCTTCTATGCGCGAGACCTCGACTAAAGTCTTTATTCTGGAAGTCATGGGTAGAAATGCCGGGTGGATAGCTGCCAGTGCAGGGCTAGCGGCAACAAAAGCATCTGACCCTCCACATATTATACTTTTCCCAGAAATTGCTTTTGACAAAGCAAAATTTTTAACAAAAGTTGAACAAACCGTGAGTAAAGAAGGGTTCTGTGTCATAGTGGCTTCGGAAGGTGTCACCTATCAAAATGGCTCCCCAATAGCTGGATCGACGGACAAAGATGCCTTCGGCCATCAGCAACTTGGTGGAGTAGCGCCCGCACTGGCAGAGCTCGTAAAGAATGAGCTAGGATATAAACACCACTGGGCTAAATCAGATTACCTGCAGCGTTCTGCGCGCCATATTGCTTCCGCCACAGATGTCAGTCAAGCATATGCAGCGGGGCAGCAAGCCGTGGAAAAGAGTTTAAATGGAGATAGCGCAATTATGGTCACCATTGAACGAGAAATTAACCCAGATTATGAATGGACCTTGGGGTCAGCCCCTTTAATCGATATAGCAAATAAAGAAAAATTTGTCCCCGCCGATTTTATAAGCCCAGATGGCTTTGGCATTACACAAAAAGCTCTGGACTATTTGTTACCTCTTATTCAAGGGGAGTCATATCCACCTTATATCGATGGATTACCACAATATGCAAAGCTCAAAAACAGATTAGTGCCGAAGAAACTCTTACAATCTTTCAATCTTTGAGCTACTAGACTTACTTACGGATGAAAACATTCTATAATTTGAGGCAAAACGTTATCTGACATAGGCCTTTTTAAACACTTGGCAAAACAGTCTCAAACGAGGAGTTTTTTTGATGTCATCAAGCCCATTTAAAGCTTATGAAAAATGCATTCTCCAACACCCGCGGATGGCATTAACATTTGTGTTTGCGATTGCAGTAATGATGGCAATCGGATTGCAAAATTTTAAAATTGACGCCTCAGCCGATGCGCTTACCTTAGAGCTAGACGAAGACCTTAATTACTACAGAGAGTTGGTCAGCCGTTATGGAGCCTCCAACTACTTGGTGGTTACCTATAATCCAAAAGACGATAATCTATTCGACGACAAAGTTTTAGTTCATCTTCAATCCTTAGTAGATGACTTGGTCGCAGTGCCGGGTGTTACGGGAAGTTTATCCATTCTTGATGTGCCTCTTCTTTACAGTCCAAAGATTTCAGTGGCTGATTTTAGCGATGAATTAAGGACATTGCTGACCCCAGGAGTGGATCGAAGCCTCGCGAAACAGGAGTTTCTGGAGAGCCCAATATACAAAAACACTATATTGAGCTCGGATGGCCAAACCACGGGAATCATGCTTAACCTTGAGCTTGATCAGCTATATCTGTCTTTGGTAAAGACTCGAGATACTCTCCGTCAGCGGCGCGCGGATCACCCACTGACTGATGAAGAAAACGAAGAACTCGACAGAATCAGTAAAGAGTTTCTTGATCATAGAACAGATCAAACCTTGAAAAACCAACGTCTTATTGCCGAGATCAGAGCGGTTACCTCTGCCTATAAAGACAAGGCGACAATTTTTCTTGGGGGTCCCGATATGATTACCGTAGACATGGTCGATTTCCTAAAGAGCGATCTGATTGTTTTTGGCAACGGTATCTTGATATTTATCATTTTCACACTCGTTCTTATTTTTAGGCGGATTCATTGGGTAGTCCTTCCCCTGATTAACTGCGCCGCCTGCATCGTAATTATGCTTGGCTTTTTTAGCTGGATTGACTGGCGTCTCACGGTAATCTCATCAAATTTCGTGTCTCTTCTCATGATAGTCACATTAGCGCTGACAATTCATCTTATAGTGCGCTATCGAGAACTATCGAGCCAAAAACCAAAAGCTGAACAAATTCAGCTGGTAACAGAGACCGTTTCTTCAATGACCAGACCCTGCTTGTATACGGTACTAACGACTGCCGTTGCCTTTGCATCACTGGTCGTAAGCAACATTCGACCAGTCATAGACTTTGGTTGGATGATGACTCTGGGGATATTCGTAGCATTAGCTATCTCATTCATCGTTATTCCTGCCGGAATGATGCTAATCGGAAGAAAACCCGACAAACATCACGAAGACTCTGTTTCCATCACCCGCGTTTTCGCGGCCTTTACCGAGCGATATGGGAATGTCGTATTGGGCGCATCATTGATTTTAGCGGGACTAGCAACATTCGGAATCTCGCAGCTGGAGGTAGAGAATCGTTTTATAGATTATTTCCATAGTGATACTGAGATATATCGGGGCATGGAAACCATCGATACTTCATTAGGAGGCACAACTCCTCTAGACATAGTAATACAAGCCCCAAGTCAGGGTATACTCTCAGGATCAAATGACACCCCTGATAGTTTAGATGTTTTCGAGGACGATGCATCATCCGATTACGATCCCGAATTAGACGAGTACGAAGAGTACGAAGAGTACGAAGATAATGCATTCGATATGACTGATAATGGGAACGAAGAGGCGGCAAGCAGTTATTGGTTTTCGTCGGCTGGTCTTGATGATTTGGGCAGGTTCCATGCTTTCCTTGAAGATCAGCCCGAGATTGGCAAAGTCAACTCACTTGCCCAACTTTACCAAGTCGCAAATGATTTGAGTGGCCACAAACTAAACGATTTCGAGTTGGCGTTTTTGAGAAAAAGTTTGAGCCCAGAGATTTTCAAGCAACTGGTTGGGCCATACCTTATAGAGGAACTCGATGAGACGCGCATTCAACTGCGGACCATGGAAACAAGCGGAGATTTGCGGAGGGCTGAACTCATTGAGAAAATCAGGCTTTATGCAGTCAACGAGCTAAAAATAAATGACGAAAATATTCGGTTCAGTGGTCTCTTGGTTTTGTATAACAATATGCTCCAGAGCCTGTATCAATCACAGATTCTTACTCTTGGCGCAGTTTTCATGGGCATCATGTTTATGTTCATAGTGTTATTTGGGTCTATCAAGATTTCTCTTATTGCTGTAATTCCGAATTTTTTAGCTGCTGGGATCGTATTGGGTGGGATGGGTATTGCGCGGATTCCTTTGGACATGATGACAATTACCATAGCTGCCATCACAGTTGGTATTGGAGTTGACCACGCAATTCACTACCTCACCCGCTTCAAAAAGGAATTCGGCACTGATCAAGACTACGTTGCGTCAATGTATAGGTCCCATGCAAGCATTGGAAGAGCGCTCTTTTACACTGCAATCACCATAATTGTCGGTTTTTCTATATTGGCTTTATCCAATTTCATCCCTTCTATATATTTTGGTTTGCTCACGGGGTTGGCCATGATAGCCGCTCTCCTAGGATCGATGACATTGCTACCCAAATTAATACTTTTATCAAAACCATTTGGACCGGGCGCTGGGCGGAGCTAAGCGGATGGAATATGGCGCTAGGTGCCAATGCGAAAATGGCGCTAGAACGTTTATGGCCTTAAACTTACCTTACTACTCACTGAGTATTGGGTCTTATGAAGAAAAAACCGCTAGTTTTATTGATTCTGGATGGCTTCGGCTGCAACCAAAACAACTATTATAACGCTATAAAAAGTGCCGCCACTCCAAAATGGGATTCTATCTGGGCTGAGCATCCAAAAACAACCATTCTTACGTCTGGAAGCTCCGTCGGGTTGCCTGAAGGGCAAATGGGCAACTCCGAAGTTGGACATCTTACACTCGGGGCGGGCAGACTCATATTCCAGAACCTAACCCGCATCAATAAAGCAATAGCAGATGGCAGCTTTAGCCGCAATGAGGTCTACTGTCGGGCAATTGATGCTGCAATAGTTACAGATAAAAATATCCACATACTCGGTTTGCTTTCTCAAGGCGGAGTTCACTCTCATGAAGACCATATAAATGCAGCCATTAGATTAGCGGTTGAGCGAGGGGCCAAAAAGGTCTTCCTGCATGCTTTCTTGGACGGTCGGGATTGTCCGCCCGGCGAAGCCAAACTATCATTGCAAAAGACGCAAAATTTATTCGACTCTTTAGGCAAGGGAAGAATTGCTTCTCTGGTGGGACGGTTCTATGCAATGGATAGAGATCAGAATTGGGATCGCATCCGCCATGCTTACAAGTTGATTACTGAAGCGGTTGCACCCTATGAGGCTGGTAGTGCTCTCGATGCGCTTGACGCTGCTTACAGCCGTAACGAAACAGATGAATTTGTAAGTGCAACTAAAATCCTTGGAAAGGATCGATCTGAAGCTAAAATCGAGGATGGAGACTCAGTGATCTTCATGAACTTTCGTCCAGACCGAGCTCGGCAGTTATCGCATGCGCTAGTTGATAAAAAACCATTCAAAGCCTTCAATAGAACCGTACATCGAGACCTTGCTAGCTTCGTAATGACAACGCAATATGAAAAATCACTGAATCAGCATTGTGCATTTCCGCCACAGACCATCGATAACTCAATTGGCAAATATCTAGCGGATTTAGGCAAAAATCAGTTAAGGATTGCTGAGACAGAAAAATATGCCCACGTAACTTTTTTCTTCAATGGCGGAGAAGAAGCTCTTCTAACCGGAGAGCAACGAATATTGCTCCCCTCTCCAAATGTCGACACATACGATCTTCAACCAGAAATGAGCGCCCCGAAAGTGACTGAAAAACTTATCGAGGCAATAAAATCAGAACACTTTGATGTAATAATATGTAACTATGCAAATTGCGATATGGTCGGCCATACCGGTAATTTCGAGGCGTCCATCCAAGCAGTAGAGGCAGTTGATGATGCCCTGAATCAGGTATTGGAGGCAATTTCTGCTGTTGGTGGAGAAGCTCTAGTTACAGCCGATCATGGGAACGTTGAACAGATGTTTGATCATATAAATCACCAGCCCCATACCCAGCATACTACCTTTCCAGTTCCATTCGTTTACATAGGAACTCGCAAATTAACCTTGCGCAAGGGGGGCACGTTGGCTGATGTGGCACCAACAATGCTTGAGTTGCTCGGCCTCCAAAAACCAAAAGAGATGACCGGTCAATCTCTCATTGAATGATGAAGCACTTAATAATCATATTTTGTTATAGTTTTAGTCTTCTGGTTTTGAGCTGCAAAGTCTTCGCAGAGGACAACGTCAAAAAGCTCTCTGAACTTCAGGACTCAATTTCAAACCTGCAAAGGACACTCCAAGAAAGCAGTAAAGAAAAAAACTTATTAGAAAATGAACTAATGTCGGTAGAGTTAGAAGTCTCACAATTAAACAAGGCATTGCGTCAACTAAATAAAAAAGTTAGTGCTCTAGAAACTGAAAAATCTACAATGGAGAGCCGCCAGAATATTTTACAAAAAGGCATTGTTGCACAAAAAGAAATATTAGCGCAGCATCTTCGAGCGGCTCACAAGATAGGACCCCAGGATCCCGTTAAACTCATTCTTAATCAAAGAGACCCCAGTAAATTCTCTAGGGTGCTAAGTTACTATAACTACTTTTCTCAATCTCGCACCAATAAATTAAATAAATTCGAGCAAGATTTAATAGCACTCGAAGAGACGATCATGGCTATCGATCAACAACGAGTTGAACTATCCAAATCCCGGAGGTCCTTAGCTAAAAATTATGACAAACTGACTTTAGGAAAAAATCAACGCGAGAAAACCCTAAACAAACTAATGCTATCCTTACAAGGCGACCAAAAAAAACTGAGGCAGTGGGAAAAGCAACACGCCCGTCTTCAAGCAATATTAAATTCAGTCGAACAGATATCTAAAGAATTGACTCTCCCAGAAGACTATCTGCCTATTTCATCACGTAAGGGGTCGCTATCATGGCCTGTAAAAGGTCGAGTTACCAAACGGTTTGGCAATATCCGAAGCGGTTCTCTTCGCTGGGAGGGCTGGCTTATCAACACCGAAGCCGGCACTCCAGTTAATGCAGTGCATCAGGGTCGAGTCGTTTTCTCCAACTATTTGCGTGGCTTTGGGTTATTAATAATCCTTGACCATGGCGAAAGCTTCTTGACATTGTACGCACACAACCAGGAACTGCTCAAAAACACGGGCGACTGGGTCGAGATAAATGATACCCTCGCTCACTCGGGTAATAGCGGAGGGATTGACAAACCTGCCCTGTACTTCGAAATAAGAAAAAGCGGTGCCCCGGTTAATCCTAAAACATGGCTCGTAAAAAGATGACCATTACCAGCCTCAAAACGACTGAACAAAACCGTTTTCAACTTCGAATCTCTGACGGCTCGGACACAGAATTAGCAAAACATTAATGGATGACATAGTATGAGATACCATCTGGGATCAAGTCTTTTTTACGAGGCAAAAATGAAACGAATGAGTATCAAGTACTTTGTTTTTCTATCGGTATTCATGTCTGCAATAATTTCTGCGAATGCCACCAAATCCGACCACGAAAAAACCATTAAGAAAAATGAGGAAGGTCGACTTCCACTGAAAGAGCTTCGCATATTTACTCAAGTTTTTGAGCAAGTCCGCAGGGGTTACGTTGATGAGGTAACTGACCTACAACTTCTAGAGAGCGCTGTCGTGGGTCTGCTAATGGAGCTCGACCCGCATTCGGCCTACCTAGATGTGGAGGAGCACGCAAAACTCCAAGAAAGTGCAACCGGTCAATATGGTGGTCTGGGCATCGAAATAAGTGCAAAACGTGGCTTGTTAGAAGTTATTGCCCCCATTGATGATAGTCCAGCACAAAAAGCTGGAATCCGAACGGGGGATCTTATACATGAAATAAATGGCGAACCAGTGCGTTCATACGCTCTTCCCGAAGCAATTGATAAGCTTCGGGGCCCAAAAGGCAGTTCGATTGATTTGAGTATCCTGCGGGAGGGTGAAGATAAACCTATTTTTTTCACTCTAACTCGAGACATCATCTATTCCAGCTCGGTCCGGAGTCGAATTTTACTTTCCGATATAGGCTACGTTCGAATATCCCAATTCCAAGAGAATTCCGACAAAGATTTTATTGCCGCGCTTAAAAAATTAAAAAACTCCGAAAGTTTAAATGACGGTTTGAAAGGCCTGATCATAGATTTGAGAAATAATCCAGGAGGTCTCATTCCTCCAGCGGTGGAAATTGCGAATGCCCTCTTGGATGAAGGACTCATTGTCTACACTGAAGGACGGGCCCCCAGTGCTAACCAAACATTCTCGGCCAGGCCGGGCCAACTTCTGGAGGATATTCCAATCGTCATTTTAATAAATGGTGGTACTGCCTCAGCATCCGAAATTGTTGCAGGTGCATTGCAGGATCACAGCAGGGCAGCGATTCTGGGAACTCAAAGTTTCGGAAAAGGTTCTGTACAAACGGTTATCCCTTTCGGCGATGGCCGAGCGATAAAGCTGACCACAGCTAGGTATTTTACTCCGCTTGGCAGGTCTATACAGGCAGAAGGCATAACTCCTGATATTACAATTCCCAGAGCGGCAACAAAACTCCTAGACCCCAAGCCACGCCAGCGCGAGCGAGACCTCGATGGCCATTTGAAAAGTCAGGATCAAGAGACTTATAGCGAACAGCCCGGGGCCACCGGGGTGGAACATGACAATCAATTGAAAGAGGCAGCTCACATACTAAAGGGTTTTAAGCTACTCAAGAAAAGCTAATTACCGAAAGTTATTCCTCTTTGGCACTGCAGTCTAACCTATCCACTCGTTGGAAGCCTCTCGGTAATTTTCTGCCCCTTCTACCACGCTCACCAAAATAGTGTTCTAAGTCTTTATTCTTAATTACATGATGTCGCTTACCAGAATAAACGATTAGCGAGCCTCCACTCTCAAGGATTGCATAGTCTGAAACATACTCTTGCCTATCAACGAGACGTGAAGCTGGAATATTTATAATTTTATTGCCTTTCCCTCTCGCCAATTCCGGCAGTTCAGCTAGACGAAAGATCAGCAAGCGTCCCTCGTTGCTTACTGCCGCGATGAAACAATTATCACCAAAAATTACTTTGGGACTCATAACCCTTCCTCCGCGAGGGATAGAAACAACCGACTTCCCAGCTCGATTTTTTGTCAAAAGATTGCCAATCTGCGTCACAAATCCGTAACCCGCGTCACTCCCCAAAAATATCTTCTGGCTATCGGCTCCCATTAAAACATGGTGAAAGGAAGAACCTGAGGGAGGACTCAGCCTTCCAGTAGCAGGCTCCCCTTGCCCTCTAGCAGACGGAAGAGTATGACTCGCCAGAGAATAAAATCGCCCACCACTGTCCTGAAGAAAGACATTCTGGTTACTGCGGCCTCTTGCCATTGATAAAAATGAATCACCAGATTTATAACTTAAAGTGGTTGGATCGACTTCATGTCCCTTGGCTGCACGGATCCATCCGCTAGCTGAGAGAATAACGGTTATTGCTTCATTGGTAAGCAAGTCTTTTTCATTGAAAGCTTGCGCCTCAACTCGCTCAACTAGAGGAGATCTGCGAGAATCTCCATAATTATCGGCAGCTGTCTCCAACTCACGTTTCACCAGTGTTTTAAGTCGGTTATCGGAACTCAGAAGCAACTCCAAATCAACTTTTTCAGTTCGGAGTTGATCCTTTTCAGAGCGTATTTTCACTTCCTCAAGCCGAGCCAGTTGGCGTAGACGTGTCTCTAATATATAATCTGCCTGTTCTTCAGATAAACTAAAAGTCTCCATTAATGAAATCTTTGGATTATCTTCTGTTCGGATGATGTGTATCGCCTTATCTAGGTTTAAAAAAACCTCCAATAACCCATCAAGCAAGTGCAACCTTTTTTCCACGCGCTCTAAACGATGGGCGATTCGGCGACGAGTTGTTGCAATGCGAAACTGATTCCATTGATGAAGGATTGAACGCATCCCCATGATTCTGGGTCTTCCGTCCAAGCCAATAATATTCAGATTTATTCTATAACTGCGCTCAAGGTCAGTTGTTGCAAACAGGTGATCCATAACTGAATTCAGATCAACGCGATTGGAGCGTGGAGAAATCACTAGACGCGTCGGATTTTCATGGTCAGATTCATCTCTCAGGTCATCAATCATTGGTAGTTTTTTATTGCGCATTTGGGCTGCAATTTGCTCTAGCACCTTTGAGCCCGAAGTCTGAAATGGAAGCGCAGTCACAACAATATCCATACCTTCTTGCCGCCAAACAGCTCGCATTTTCAGCGAGCCTCTTCCAGTTTCATAAGCACTCAGCAGATCGCTTTTCGAGGTTATTATTTCCGCATCTGTGGGGTAATCAGGTGCTTTTAAAAATTCCATAAGTTCTGATGTGGTTGCCTTCGGGTTCTCAATCAAATGTAAACATGCTCTGACAACTTCATCCAAATTATGAGGCGGGATATCAGTTGCCATACCAACGGCTATGCCTGTCGTTCCGTTCAAAAGGATGTTAGGTACTCGTGCTGGAAGAATTTCTGGCTCTTGCATCGTAGCATCAAAATTCGGTCGCCAATCCACTGTTCCCTGAGCTAATTCGGACAGAAGAATCTCGGAATATTTCGACAACTTGGACTCGGTATACCGCATTGCTGCGAAGGATTTAGGATCGTCTGAGGAACCCCAATTCCCCTGACCATTTACCAAAGGGTAACGATGAGAAAAAGGTTGCGCCATTAAAACCATAGCCTCGTAAGCCGCACTATCACCGTGCGGATGGAACTTACCAATAACGTCTCCCACGGTTCTAGCTGACTTTTTGAATTTAGCTGCCGCATTCAACCCAAGTTCACTCATAGCATAAATGATTCGGCGTTGAACAGGTTTTAAACCATCACCAATATGCGGCAACGCTCTATCTAAGATGACATACATAGAATAATCTAGGTAAGCCTGTTCCGCATATCGACTCAGGGGTCGAGTTTCCTCTCCTTGTTCGTTATAAGTGACAATCTCAGTCATAGGAAAATCCTTTGATGATCTCTCTATAAGCTCGCGGTGTCGGCTAAGTCTCCCTTGCCTTCTAACCAAATACGTCTGTCCGAAGCTCGTTTCTTAGCTAGCAACATATCCATAGTGCTATTAGTCTCATCCCCTGGTTGAAGGGTTAATTGAACCAACCGTCTCGTATTTGGATCCATGGTTGTCTCACGGAGTTGAATCGGATTCATCTCTCCCAAACCTTTGAACCGCTGGACGTTAACTTTTGCGCGTATTTTCTCAGACTCTAACCGATTCAAAATTGCTTGTTTTTCGGATTCATCAAGAGCGTAAAACACTTCTTTACCCGCATCGATGCGAAAGAGCGGTGGCATCGCAACATAAACATGCCCAGCAATCACAAGTGGACGGAAATGACGCACAAATAGCGCACATAGGAGGGTGGCAATGTGCAGACCATCAGAATCAGCATCAGCAAGGATACAAATTTTATGATAACGCAATGCCTCAATTTCGTTAGTCGCCGGATCGATCCCAAGTGCTACAGAGATATCATGAACTTCTTGTGAAGCCAGAATATCCTGCGAATCAACTTCCCATGTATTTAGTATTTTGCCCCGCAATGGCATAACTGCTTGGTTCTCTCGATTCCTTGCTTGCTTAGCAGATCCACCGGCAGAGTCACCCTCAACAAGAAATAGCTCACATCGTTCGGCTTCTATGCTTGCACAATCAGCCAGTTTTCCCGGCAGAGCAGGACCTTGAGTAACCTTTTTTCGCACCACTTTTTTGCTGGCGCGCATTCGCTTTTGGGCTGCAGAGATGCATAGATCAGCGATCCCCTCGGCCTCATTTGTATGTTGATTTAGCCACAAACTAAATGCATCTTTAACGAGCCCAGATATAAAACTCGCGGCCTCTCTTGACGATAATCGATCCTTAGTCTGACCAGAAAATTGGGGCTCTATCAGTTTAGCTGAAAGAACATAACTACAGCGTTCCCATATATCATCCGGGGTTAGTTTTATTCCTCGGGGTAGTAGATTTCTAAATTCACAAAACTCGCGAATGGCTTCCAGCAGTCCACTTCTCAGTCCATTAACGTGCGTGCCTCCTTGAGTTGTAGGTATTAAATTCACATAACTTTCCTGCACAAGGTCACCACCCTCAGGCATCCATTGCAAAGCCCAATCAGCAGCCTCGGAATCGGTCGAAAAACAACCGACAAAAGGGGCCTCCGGAATGACCTCCCAACCGATAATCGCTCCAACCAAATAGTCGGATAGTCCGTCCTCGTAGTACCATATCTCGTTACTCTTGGACTGTTCATCTGTAAATGTAACCGTCAGGCCAGCACAGAGCACAGCTTTAGCGCGCAAATTATGCTTCAGTTTGGACAAAGAAAATTTAGTCGAATCAAAGTAAGAAGCATTTGGCCAAAATCGCAACGAGGTTCCCGTATTTCGCTGACCACACGTACCTATGACGGTTAAGTCTGAAGTTTTATATCCATCTGCATACCCAATATGATAAATATTGCCCAGACGTTTTACTGTCACCTCTAATTTCTCTGACAAAGCGTTGACTACGGACACGCCAACTCCATGCAACCCACCAGAGAACTTATAATTGTCACTAGAAAATTTTCCACCCGAGTGCAAGGTAGACAATATTACTTCTATCCCTGGGATCCCTTGCTCCGGATGCAGGTCAATCGGCATCCCTCGCCCGTCGTCATCAACTGATAATGAACCATCCTTATAAAGGACAACATCAATGCGACTGGCATGCTTAGCCAAAGCTTCATCCACACTGTTGTCTACCACTTCCTGTGCCAAATGATTTGGTCGAGTGGTGTCGGTATACATGCCAGGCCGCTTCCGCACCGGATCCAAGCCAATCAATACTTCAATATCTTTTGCGCTGTAGTCACTCATTTTTAAGTACAAACATTTTAAATTATTCCTCAAACAGGAAATGGTAAATGTCCTCTAGGTAATTCTGATAATTGGTGAAAGAATGGTCCCCGCCTTGCTCAATAATTGTCTTACAACCCGCATAATATTCTGCCGCATCTCTGTAATCCAACACCTCATCATCACTTTGCAAAAGGACAAGATAATTGGACTTATTTTCAATTTTTTCGCAAGTCATGTCCCGATACTCATCGATGTGACATGTGTCGAAAGTCTTTAAATCAGTGCCCTGGAAATTTTTATTTTTGCCAAGCAATGACTTCATCCCACGAGCTGGCTTAACAGCCGGATTAACCAGTACCCCCCTCATACCGTATTTCTCAATCAAATTTGTGGCAAAAAAACCTCCCATGGAACTTCCAACCAAGCGTACAGTCCGATCTCCTATCAGAGAAATCTCCCTCTCGAGCATATCCATTGCAGCAATTGCGAATGGAGGTATGACTGGGCAAAGAAAATCTACATTTGGAGCGCTCCGAGCGAACCACTCTTCAGTAAACCTCGCCTTTTTTGAGTTTGGAGAGCTATTAAATCCGTGAAGGTAAAGCAATGTAAACATATGCCAAGAATCATCTAATCGAAGTCAAATTCAGTCATTCCATAAATCTGCATCGAACCGGTGGTTGGCCCCTATACAGGTCAATCACTTTGAAGTTTCAATTTTTGCAATACTATTCCGAAGACCATACGATAACAATTCACTGAGAAAAACGTTCCATTGCCATTTTTCATCTCTCGATTGCATATGAGAGGGTTCCGAAAGCACAAAAGGTATCGTTCTATCCTTGCACCACTCGACCACCTCTGCCATCTTGGCGTCGCGATAAACACGAACCTTAAGATCAATGTCAGCAAGCCATAACGGGCCGAGTCTTGGCGCGCTTATTCGAACCAGACTAGTATATTTGGTGACCTCCATCACATAAAGGGAGACTGCCCCATCGGAAATTTCATCAAGCATATATGATGTTGAATGACCCACCTCATCAGTCTTGCCCATTATTCGGTTTAACCGTCTATAGTTGAGCTCGAATTCTTCATGAAGCAGTTCCAAATTGACACTTTTACTTCTATTCCTAAACACCGTTGGATTCCGCCTTTGTGAAATCGCAGTATAGTCTAATTAAGTCTATTTTAGACCCTATTATAAAATTCCTGCCTAAAATTTTGAAGCCATTGAAAACTTATAGTCATTGCAGCGCTATTCAAATAACCCGAGTGGAAAGCTCTCTGCATCTCGTCGAAAGTCCAAACTTGAAACATTATGTCTTCATTTTCAGACGAGAGCCCAAAAACGCCGCCTTTCCCCTTAAGATCTGTTAACGCGCAAAATAAAAACATTTTCTCATCAGTGCCACCCGCACTAACAAAATAGTCACAAATCGGAATCAATGTGTCTACATCAAGACCAGCCTCTTCCCTTAACTCGTCTCGAGCTACGTCTCTTGGATCACCACCCTTGTCTACCATTCCTGCGATCACTTCGTACTGCCAAGGCCCAGAAACACAGCGTATTGCTCCGATTCGGAACTGTTCGACTACCCCCACCAAGTCGTGTTTTGGATCAAAAACCAGAACACCGACGGCGTCTCCTCGCTGAAAGAGTTCACGGTTTATCAGCTCACTCCAACCCCCATTGAATAATCGATGTCGCAATCTGAATTTGGATACGCCGAAAAAACCTTTGTACGCAATTTCCGTCGACTCAATTTCAAAGTCTTTGTCTCCAAATGAATGCTTACACAATTAAAGTTACCTCTCAATGCCCCGTTGATTGCCTAAAAACTATGTCATGGCATTAACATTGTCCGTTCAAAACAATAAAACAGTATAATAGAATCATATTCGAATTGTTTTACGATGTTTCTCAAGGATGTCGTGATTGTCAGTTAATATGTCGAAAAAAATTATTTAATGACTAAAGGAACCTAGAACTGCATGAACGCTTTAACAAACCTCTCGAGAAAAACTGTTGCCTCCTTGTCTTTTCTAACTTTGTGTTTTACTTGCGCGAGTTTAGCTGAAAACCTGCAAGACATATATGAAATAGCAGTAGCCCAAGATCCGGTAATAGCGTCCGCAAGGGCAACATATCGAGCTAATGCGGAGGCTAGGACGCAGGGAAGAGCCGCGTTACTACCTCAGCTGTCGGCAACAGGGAGTTATAGCGACAGCACTTATGAAGTTAGTGATTTGCAATCATTTTTTGTTCAAGATAACCGAACCGAAACAGATCTAAAACGATATTCGTTAAGTCTTACACAATCTCTGTTTGATCTTCCTGCATGGTACCGGTTTCAACAAGGCAAGGACCTAAGTGATAGTGCAACAGCGCAGTTTGCAGCAGACCAGCAAGATCTTATCATTCGAGTCAGTGAAGCCTACTTCAATGTGCTGCGTGCTTTTGATAATCACATCACTCGCCAAGCGGAAGAGCGCGCTATCAGAAGACAATTGGATCAAACACGGGAGCGATACCAAGTGGGTCTGGTTCCCATAACAGAAGTCCATGAAGCTCAAGCTGCCTTCGATGAAGCGGCTGTAGATGCGCTGGAGTCGCAGGGCTCCCTCAGAATTTCTTTTGAAGATTTGACGGTTCTGACCGGAGGTAATCATGGAGTGTTAGCAGGTCTTGATGAGAAGTTTTCAGCAGATCCACCAGCACCATCGAACAGTGATGCTTGGGTCAGTTTTTCCCTACAAAATAATTTTCAACTCAAAGTTGCAGCCCTAGCCAAGAAAGCTGCTGCCAACAATGCCAGAGCAAACAAATATAAACATCTTCCCAGGGTGAACCTATTATTAGGTTACGACAAAGATGAGAGTAATGGCACCCAAACAGGAGTAAGCGGTGTAAAAATTCCAGGCTTCAACGAAAATACACTTGATGCCACATCAAGGTCCATCAATCGAGAGACCGATAGTTCGGCAATACAGATTAATGTAAGCATGCCGATTTATTCCGGTGGGCTTATCCACTCTCAGCGTCGTCAGTCGGCATTCCAATCTACCTCAGCAGATCAAAATTATATATCTATTAAACGCAATACGGTTCAGTCTGCCAGATCACTTCATCACCAAGTTACTACTAACTCTGCGCGCGTTCAAGCGCGCAGCCAGTCCATTGTTTCAGCTGCCAGTGCCCTAGAAGCTACCGAGGCTGGCTACGAGGTCGGCACACGCAATATCGTCGATGTCCTGCTCGCTCAGAGAACTCTCTTTCGAGCACAACGGAACTACTCAAATGCTCGTTATGACTTCATAATTTCGATGATGCTGCTGAAACAGGTGGCGGGACAGCTTTCGCCGGAGGATATCTACCAACTAAACGCGTGGTTAAAACCAGAAATTATAGTAAAGCTTCTTGGGACATCAGAGCGCGGCTAGATTGGGAGCGAATTTTCCACCAAGCGCATAAGCTTAGTTACAGCCCCCCGATTATTCTCAATGACATGGGCGGCGGCTCGACCCATTTTCTTGTTCGTTTCTTCGTCTTCGCACAATTGCATTACTTGTTTTGAGAGCTCATCAGCGGTTCCACAAAATTCAAGTGCCCCAGCTTCGTGCAGTAATTTGGCTACCTCGGTAAAATTATGGACAAATGGTCCACTTATAATGGGTTTCTTCCAAGCAGCCGGCTCAATCATGTTATGCCCTCCGATAGGGACTAAGCTTCCTCCCACGAAAGCGATATCGCTTGCTCCATAGTATATCAATAATTCGCCCATGCTATCACCGATAAGGATGTCGGCATCGTATGCTTGCTTGGTCAAATTGCTGCACCTTAGCACCCTAAATCCGCTATCCTCGGCCAATCTATACACCGAGTTAAATCTTTCAGGGTGCCGAGGTGTTAAAACTAACATTAGATGAGGAATACGCTGCTTAACTTTTCCGAAAGCATCGAGTACTATCTCGTCTTCTCCAGCATGCGTGCTAGCTGCCAACCAAATCAACTCCTTACCTGAACGCTGCCAAGACTTGCGCAATTTAGATGCTTGTGAATGTAGCTTCGGTTCAAGGGCCGAATCAAACTTGATATTACCTGTGACTGTTAGGGATGATGGAGAACTACCAAGCGCTATAAATCTCTCCGCATCATCACTACTTTGAGCGGCGACGGAGTGTAATGCTCCAAACATTGGTTTTACCAAAGGGCTAATTCTTGAGTACCCTCTCGCTGATTTTTGGGATAGCCTTGCATTAGCCACTATCGTGGGTATTCCTTGCGAGCTGCAAGCTGCTATCATATTTGGCCATAGCTCCGTTTCCATAATTATTAATAACTTTGGCGAAGACCGTCGCAAAAACCGAGCTATGGCATCAGGGATATCATAGGGCGCATAGCAATGAGTCACAGTGTCACCGAATACAGTATTGATCATCTCAGATCCAGTCGGTGTCATGCATGTAACCAAAAGACGCAATTTCGGATTAGATGATTTCAACGCCGCAACAAGTGGACCTGCTGCAATTGTTTCTCCAACAGATACGGCATGAATCCAGACCAATGGTTTCTCTTGGGGTTGCAACGCAATAAAACCAAACCTTTCACCCCATCGCATAGCATAAAGAGGGGCTCTCAAGGACCGATACAAAAGCCGTAAAAGCACAAAAGGGATCGCGAGATAGACAAATAGGCAATATATTAATCGGATAAAGGACACCGCAAAATCCACTTCTCTTTGTTAAGCCGCAATCCAATTACACTCATATGTGTCGGCACTTCCAGTGTAAAAATTTATTCCCGCCAATACTCGTCAACCCATTGAGTCGGCAGTATGAAATGCCGAAGGTGCGCAAAAATACCGCGATTTCGTTCACGAGAGAATACACGCAGAATATGATCCATTGGCGAAAATATGGGTTCATCCTCATGATAACGGCCCTCAATGGCATCCTGGGGTTTCAAGTCTCCAGGAAAAATTATTATCTTGGCGCCTGTTGGAAAACGCGCACTTCGAAAATAATTTAGAGGGAAGAGCGGCCGACAATGATGTCTGAAATGGCGTACGCTTTGATGGGGCCAGAACCTTATTCCTCCCGGAGCATTTTGACTTACGAACCGCTGCTCATATCTGTACTTCTCCGCTATAACTTTAGGATCAGATGAAAAATTTCTTAACAACGGCTCCAACTTACCAACGGGGAACCTGTAAACTGACGTCTGCCCAAGTCTTTCTAGCGGGTTACTTGGGTTTCTAGCGAGAATTACTTCATCATCACGCCCAAAGGAAAAAAATTCGTCCAACGAGCCCGTGATCACCAAATCTAGATCGAGAAACAGGACTGGACCTTCTAGATTCCCCAAATTTTTACTCCAGAGCCTGCATTTCGGCCAAATGCCACGTTTAGTTACCGGCAATTCAAAATCAAGCACAGGCAGCGGCTCCGTTAGCACTTCGGATCTCATCCCATGGGTATTGTCGGTAAAACATGTGAACGTGAAAGGCGGCGTTATGTTCCGACTTACCATAGCATAAAGTCGATTTACATAGAGAGGGCCATATTTTGTGCCCCAGTTAATACAGATAATCTGTTTAACCTCATCGCTGAGCATTTGAATATGCCTTGTAGACCCTATCCAGAGTGATCTCCAAACCGCCTTGAGAGCGCGAAAGACTAAGCATCCGAGACGGGCTGGAGCCAATGCTTATAGACAGAATTGCCTCCTCGCACCAACTCTATATATGCAGCTTGCAGTTTTTCGGCTATTGGTCCGCGACGACCTGTTCCAATCAATCTGCCGTCATATTCACGAATTGGCATAACCTCAGAGGCTGTTCCAGTAAAGAATGCCTCATCACAAACATACACTTCATCCCTCGTAATTCGTTTCTCCCGCACAACCATTCCATGATCATGGGCAAGTGAAAAAACCGTGTTCCGAGTTATTCCATCTAAGCAAGAGGTGAGCTCCGGAGTGTAAATTATTCCATCGCGAACCATAAAAAAGTTTTCCGCGCTGCCTTCAGCCACAAAACCTTCGGTATCCAACATAATAACTTCATCACAATCAGAATCGTTTGCCTCACGAAATGCCAACATAGAATTTAAATAATTACCGCAAGCCTTTGCCTTACACATGGTCGCATTGACATGATGCCGCGAGTATGAAGAAGTACGAACTTTTAGTCCTTTTTCAACAGCTTCCGGATCCATATATGATGGCCATTCCCAAGCTGCTATTCCTACATGCACCTTGAGATCCTGGGCTCTAAGGCCCATCCCTTCTGATCCAAAATAAACTAGTGGCCTGATGTAAGCCTCTTTTAGACCGTTGGCACGCACCACCTCACAATGAGCTGCATTGATAGCGGCCCGATCAAACGGAATGATCATATGAATGGTTTTAGCAGAATTAAATAGCCTATTCGTATGGTCTTCAAGTCGGAATATGCAGGTCCCCATCGCTCCAGTGTCATAAGCTCTAACTCCTTCAAAAACCCCGGAACCATAATGTAGCGTGTGCGTTAATAGGTGCACATTAGCCTCTCGCCAGTCCACCAGCTTTCCATCCATCCAGATGTATCCATCGCGATCAGCAAAAGACATACCCGCTCTACCCCTCTTTCAAAAAATAATGATTTATGGTTTTTCTGATAAATTAAAACTCATATCCTACCATCAAGTACCATTGCCTGCCTCGATCGTAGGCCTCGGCATCACTTCCAAAGTTAGGCTGGTAATCGCCGAATATTGCATACTCTTCGTCTCCGACATTTTCTATACCGGCTGTAACCTTGAAACCAGCCGCACCGCTCTCCCAGCTCATGCTAATATTAACCACACTATAATCTGGCTGGTAGAGCGCATCGGCCCACGGCGGCGGCAATGGCAGCCCACTTGCGTTGGTGTAGAGACCTGATCGCCATGTCCAATCGACACGTGGCGTCAAAGTGCCACCTCCTGACAAATCAACTGATTTTGACACCGATAGGTGTGCATTCCAGTCCGAAATAAAGCCGAAAGGTGAATCCACCGTTAGCCCTCCGGCTAGTGCTCCATCAGTCAGCTCATCATAACCTGCGTCAGTATAGCCCGCAGCAAAGTCGATAAAAAACATAGTCGGCGTGACATACGTCAGCTCAAGTTCTAATCCCTCGATGGTGGCTTCTCCAGCGTTTGTAATATAAGGACCTACGCGACTAGGCTCTGCTATCAATAGTTGGAGGTCAGTATAATCACTGACATAAGCAGAAGCATTAAACCGGAGATCGTTGTTTAGAAACTCAGTCTTTACGCCGATCTCGTAGGATTTAACATACTCTGGATCGAATGTCGGCAGACTGGGTTCAGGCGGGAATATGCGCTGATTAAATCCGCCAACCTTGAAGCCCTCGCTGTAAGTCGCGTACACCATTGTTTCATCATTAATAGTGTAAGCGAAATTTAGCATGGGCGTCGTTTCTGACATCTTATTATTCACGGTCTCATAAGGAACGACCCTATCCCCTAGCTCACACGGCTTGAAATCACCTGCTTGAGAGTAACAGGGAAAGGCCGGTGTTCCCAAGGGCAATTCTTCAAAAAATTGGTCCGGAGTGTAATCACGGTCTTCTTTCGTATAACGAACACCGAAGGTGGCATCAAGTGAGTCCGTCACGCGAAACGTCAACTGACCAAACACTGCGTCACTTTTGTAATCAAAGTAACCACCACTTTGAATCGAAGCAGGGGTAAAGTCCACTGGATTTATATTTTCGCCATCTTCTCCGAAAGTATATATACCAATCACCCAATCAATTCGATCATCCATAGAAGTTCCGGACAACTGCAGCTCAAGCGACGTCTGGTCCTGCACAAATGTGTCAAAATAATGCGTGACTGGATTGATCATCAGAGGAGGTCCGCCAGGAACCCAGGGATCGCCGTCAGCTTGCGGATAGCCATCACGGTCAGAGGCAAACGAACCATCAAGAGAGCGATAACCTCCTATCAACTTGGCAGTCATATTATCCAATTCCCATGCGAGGAGAATAGAAACCGCTTCATTCTCCATTTCAGAGAAGTTCGGTCCTGTGCCAAGATTTGTATTGTTGCCTGTAACAACGTTTGCGGTAGTAAAGCAACTAGCAGGAGCTGTTGGCAAAGTACAAGGAATCGGGTTGGGCCCGGCCGCACCAAACCCAGCAAATATATTATTAATAAATGGAAAATTGCCGCCCGCCGTCGCATTTAGACTATCGGGGAAGTCGTCTACTCGAGTTATTACCATTGGGGGGCCATTAGTTTTATCGTCGTAATAGTCGAAGGACACATCGGCCGTAAAACTTTCTGAGGCGAGCCACCGAAATGCTACCCGCGCCATAGTGTAATCCTGGTTACCCAGATCTTTTCCATCAAAAGGTCTGAAAACATAACCATCTTGTTCCATGCTTGCGGCGCTCGCTCGCATGAACAAAGATTCTGTAATCGGCAAATTGATCATCCCTCTAAAGTTCTGTCTGCTGTCAGTGCCAATCTTAAAATCAAGCTTGCCGGCCAGCACATCATTCGGTTTAGTTGTAGATATGCTAATCGCGCCGCCAATTGTATTTCGGCCAAATAATGTTCCTTGAGGCCCTCGAAGAACCTCCACTTGACCGATATCAATCATATCAAAGACAGCACCCGCAGAGCGCCCCAGATAAACTTCATCAATGTAGATTCCCACACCAGGATCAATCGTAGGTATAAAATCTCGCTGCCCGATGCCTCGAATGTAAACTGCTGCGTTATTGCCGGCCCCGCTGAAGGTTGGGGTGTTTTGAAACACGAGATTGGGGGTAACGTCTTGTAATTTTGTAATCTTTGTCAAGCCCATATCCTCCAGCCTTTCCCCCGATAAAGCGGTGATAGATATCGGGGTATCTTGCAACCCCTCTGCTTTTTTCCTAGCAGTAACAATAATTTCTTCTAAATCAGCCGTTACGACGCTCGGCAAACATGTCAAGAACGTTACAGTTGAGAAAAAAACGAATTTTCGATGCAAGTGCAAGAGATACCAAAAGTCTGCAAACAAGGCGGGTTTTTTGAGGCCTAAACTTTTTAAACACTGGTTGAGCATGATGATGATTCCTTCTTAGTATGAAATAGCTATTAATTGAAGCACCGAGAGACTTCCCCCCATATTCATTGAAGCTCCCATTAAACAAAATTTCCTATCGATTTGGGCCAGCATTATGCCAAACTTCTGGCTAATTTAATTCTCCAAATTGCAATTGCGGCAAGCAACAGAGGAAGCGCAAAGATAACGATAATCTGGCTGGTATGAAAGCCCCAGTTAAGTAAAACACCCCCAAAAAATGGCGAAATAATTGCGCCAATGCGCCCGATACCAATCGCCCACCCCATTCCAGTAACACGATGGGTCGCCGGATATAACGATGGTGCTATGGTGTAAAGTCCGATCATTGCACCAATAAGGAAAAATCCCATTACAGAGGCACAAATCATCAAGCTAACCAACTCTAAGTTGGCCAACCCAAAAACTGACATTGAGACCACACATAGCATTAAATAAACTGAGGTCAGCCGCGTCACATCATAACGCCAAGTCAATAATCCCAAGACAACAGATCCAATGATACCGCCGGTCATCACATATATGTTTGCAGATATACCTTGCGCAGTTGTCAATCCGGCATCAACCAGTAATTTAGATGTCCAGCTTACCACGTAATAAAACGCAAACATGAGGCAGAAGAAGGATATCCATATCAAATATGTCGACCGCCAAAACGGCTTATTAAGAATGACTTTTAGACCACCCGATCGCTCTTTCTGACCAAGCCTTTCATATGAATTAATTTCCGCTAGGCCCATATTTTTCCTTAGTTTGTTGACATCCGAAAGTACGCCGTCTGATTTTTGAGACAATAAAAAATCTAGAGACTCAGGCATTTTCCAGTATACCAATGGCATCATCATCATCGAAGCCAGCCCGCCAAAAAGGAAAAGCGAACGCCAGCCATACTCTGAAATAAGATATACCGATATGATCCCACCAACGATGGCGCCAAGCGGGAATGCTGACTGAAGGATACTTATACTTAGGCCTCGCCTTGCATTATTCGAAAATTCAGACACAAGGGTATTCAGCGTGGCCAACATTCCTCCAATGCCAAGCCCTGTCAAGAAACGGAAAATCATCAGTTGGTAACTTGAACTTACCTGAGAAGAAAGCAACATCCCCAATGTCACGAGACCCAAACAGAACAGCATCAGCTTCCTTCGCCCCCAAACATCGCCAAAAGGCGCCAGAACAAGGGAACCTATTGCCATGCCCACAAGAGCAGAGGTCAGCAGTAATCCCAAAAAAACCTGGGTCAGCTGCCATTCCTCTGAAACAGACGAGGCGGCAAACGGCATCACCATTACATCGAAGCCGTCCAACATATTTATCATCACGCAAAGGCCAATCACACCTACCTGAAAGAAACTCATTGGCCTCTCATTTATTTCAACTTGAATATCAGCAGCAGTAATGTGGGCCATCAATTGCAATCCTCTTAAATAATCTAAGAGCAAATGTTGTCATGCTTTTAGGGAAAGGTTAGATTACGCAGCTTAACATTAGAAACGTTGTTCTTCCATCAAGACAGCCGAGGGGGAAGCATGATAGAAACATATAACGCCGTGGGCCTTATTCCTACCGTTTGGGGAGTGCGTCGAAGAGCCGAGATTTCCAAAAACATTGAGCATTTAGCATCCATGGCAAATGCAGCGCTTTGGTTATCTTCTCTCGACTTACCCGTGAAACTAATCGCACTGCCCGAAGGCGCATTGCAGGGTTTTAACGATGAAGTCATGGACGCCGATCACGTTACCTATGCAAGAGAGTGCGCCATTGATATTCCCGGTCCTGAAACAGAGATGATTGCAGAAAAAATCGCTCGAGCGCATGGCGTTTACGTTATGGCTCAAGCAAAAGCTCGCCACGAAGAAATACCTGACAGATTTTTCAATGTTGGGTTTATTTTGGATCCAAACGGTGAGGTAATACTGAAACATTACAAAGTAGCACCGTTATACCCTGTCGAGCACTCTGTATGTCCGCATGATATCTACGATTGGTGGGTCGAGCGGTATGGCAATACCCTTGAGAGCTTCTGGCCCGTGGTTGATACTGAAATTGGCCGAATGGGTATTATGATGGCGAATGAAGGGTCGTACCCAGAAAATGCCCGAGCATTGGCGATGAACGGAGCGGAAATTCTTTACCGCGCTTCAATTCCTCACCCAGCGGCTTCAAATGACTATTTTGAGATCACAAACCGAGCGCGTGCGTTAGACAATAATTTATTTGTGGTTGCTCCCAATATGGGCACCTATTATCTGACGCAAGACGAGGAAACCCCAGTAGATACTTTCGGAGGCCAATCGATGATAGTAGACTACCGCGGTCAGATTGTAGGCAAACAGTCCTATGGAGGGGTATCAACGAGTGTATGTGGGCCCATAAATATCGAGGCGATGCGAAATCATCGGCAAAACTCTTTATGGACGAATTGGATGAAGGACCTAAGAAATGAACTGTATCAGATAGTGTACAAGGACCCAATTTATCCTAAAAATTTGTACCTAAACAGAGAGCCAATGAAGCATGCAGAGTACGAGGAAAAAGTGCTGAAGAAGCAAGTTAAGCTCCTGCAAGACGCTGATATATGGAAAAAACCCTCAATTTAATAGCTCAGAATGTATAAGTAATGAATCAGCAAAATTTTAGAGTGACCGTAGCATGAAAAAATCTAAACTCTGGATAGGAGGTGAGCATATTGAACCCTCGAGCGGAGAGTATTTTGAAGATCTAAACCCTTTAGACCAAACTGTAATAGCTAGTGTCGCAAAGGGCACACCTACCGATGTTGATAAAGCGGTAAGATCAGCTCAAGAGGCGTTTCATAGCTTCAGTGAAAGTCAAGCAAAGGAGCGGGAGGCCATATTGAGCCGAGCCGCCGCTCTTGTTGAACGCGACCATGACCAATACCTTCAGTTACTAATTGAAGAAGTTGGCTCTCCTATAATGAAGGCGCAATTCGAGGTTGATTATTGTATCAGTGCGTTCCGTGCGGCATCTGGAGTTCCCCGACGACTGACTGGACAGACGATGCCACTTGATCGGCCAGGGGCTTTTGGCATGTCCATTAGAGAGCCGGTAGGAGTAATAGCATGCATAACTCCATTCAATGTTCCCTTGCTAAAAAATGTAAAACAGATTGCCATGGTGATTGCCACGGGCAACACTTCAGTTCTACTGCCGTCTGAGTTTGCATCCCAGATCACAGTTAAGTTTGCTGAGACGCTTGAGGAAGCCGGCACACCAGCGGGCGTATTCAATTATGTAACTGGAAATCCTTTCGAAATCGGGGACACGCTGACGCGTCATCCAGAAATCGCAGCAATTAATTTCTGCGGTTCGCCGAGGATTGGAAAGCATGTTGCTGAACTTGCAGCTAAGGATTTAAAACCCGTTACGCTAGAGCTAGGCGGCAAAAATCCACTGGTCGTGCTGGATGATGCGGACCTTGACAAAGCGCTAGAGGCAGCCACTATTGGCATTTTCTTTTTTCAGGGCCAAGCATGCATGGCATCAAGTCGAATAATTTTGCAGAGTGGAATTGCACCAAAGTTCATCTCAGCCTTTAAAGATATCGCCAGTGGCATCAAGGTCGGAGATCTCTCAGATCCGGAAACTGCAATAGGTCCCATTATAAGCTCTCGACAACAAGATCGTGTCAAAGAGCATATAAGAGATGCCCTGTCAAAAGGTGCTACTTTGCTTCATGGTGGTACAGAGTGGCAGGGGGCTTGCTGCCCACCAACAATCCTCACCGGCGTAAAAGAGGGCATGACCGTTTACCGCGAAGAGACCTTTGGTCCAGTCACGTCAATCTATGAGGTAAACAGCATTGAAGAAGCCATAATTATGGCAAACGACACGGATTATGGGCTCAGTTATGCTGTCTTTACGCAAGATATAAATACCGCGCTAGGTGTCGCCAAGAGAGCTAATGCAGGGATGGTTCATATTAATGCGATGTCGATACAAGATGAGCCTCATGTGCCATTTGGCGGAAACGGGTTAAGCGGCTTTGGTAGAGAAGGGACAGAAGCCGACCTTGACATCATGACTCGATGGAAGTGGATTACTGTGCAGCTTTAAACTCAATCAAATCCGTTTTCAAAACACAGTTAATTGGAAAATCAAATATGCCATACCCAAACAAAATCTTACTACAAGAAAACGAAATTCCTACTCAGTGGTACAACATAACTGCCGATCTCCCAGAACCGATGCCGCCCCCGCTCCACCCAGGGACGCATGAACCGGCAACGGGGGATGACTTTGCTCCGCTCTTCCCGAAAGCTCTGATAGAACAGGAGATGAGTAACGAAAGGTATATAGACATCCCAGGAGAAGTTTTAGATGTATATAAACTTTGGAGACCAAGCCCATTATTCCGCGCAAGACGACTAGAAAAAGCGCTGGATACTCCAGCGAAAATATTCTATAAGTATGAAGGCGTAAGTCCGGCTGGCTCGCACAAGCCCAATACTGCTGTGCCTCAGGTATATTATAACGCTAAAGAGGGTATAACTAAATTAACAACAGAGACGGGAGCGGGCCAATGGGGCAGCTCCCTCGCATTTGCTTGCGCGCAATATGGATTGAAGTGCGAAATTTGGCAAGTCGCAGCCTCCTACCGCAGTAAACCTTACCGTAAGACCATGATGGAGATTTGGGGGGGCAAAGTGCATCCTAGCCCCTCAATGGTGACTGATTTTGGTCGCTCACTGCTCTCCAAGGATCCTGATCACCCTGGATCTCTCGGCATAGCAATATCTGAAGCCGTAAGTGAAGCCGTGGCAGATGATAAAACACGTTATGCTCTTGGTAGTGTGCTAAACCACGTTCTAATGCACCAAACTATTATCGGCGAGGAAGCGCTTTTGCAGCTGGCACATGTGGGCGAAACCCCCGACGTGCTGGTCGGATGCACGGGGGGTGGGTCAAACTTTGGCGGTCTGGCCTTCCCATTCATGCGAGAAAAAATGAACGGAAAAATGAGCCCAACGATCCGGTGCGTTGAACCTACTGCTTGCCCAACACTGACCAAAGGTGAATATCGGTATGATTTCGGGGACACGGCGGGCATGACGCCGCTAATGAAAATGCATACCTTAGGCCACAACTTTATTCCCGAACCGATTCATGCGGGAGGGCTCCGTTACCATGGAATGGCGCCGCTAGTGTCTCACGTCTTCGAACTTGGTTTAGTGGAGGCAATATCCATCGCGCAAACTGAGTGTTTCTCTGCAGGAATTTTGTTTGCAAAGACTGAAGGAATCGTCCCAGCTCCAGAACCAACGCATGCGATCGCAGCAGCAGTCAGAGAAGCTTTAGTGTGCAAAGAGTCAGGCGAGCCAAGAACTATCCTCACTGCGTTATGCGGACATGGGCACCTCGATCTTGCGTCCTATGAAAAGTACCTCCATGATGAAATGACGGACTTGGATCTAGATCAAACTGCCATAGATCAGGCGCTGCAAGGGGTGCCCATTATCGATTCCTAGTCATCAGTGTAATAATTCCTTAGTGGTATACTGCATATGGAATCCAAATGATTGGTACTGTTAACCACCAATCAAACTTTATCGTTGCTTTTGCACATCGTAGAGAAGCCTGTAATGCAATTTAAGCATCTGTTGACACAAATTGTCGCGTGTAATTCAATCAGCAGCGTCGACCCGTCGCTGGATCAAGGAAACAGGTCAATCATTGATTTATTAGCAAATCAACTGGATGACCTGGGTTTTAGCTGCGAAATAATGGAACTGAGCCCTAATAAAGCGAACCTCATAGCCTCGAGAGGCCAAGGGCCTGGGGGGCTTGTTCTCTCTGGCCATACAGATACGGTTCCATGCGATGATACTATTTGGACCAGCAATCCATTTGAATTAACTGAGCGTGATGGTCGCTTCTATGGCCTCGGCTGCTGCGATATGAAAAGTTTTTTCGCGCTCGCCATAGAAGCACTTAAGCCTCATTTAAACCGCGATTTTAAGCAACCCTTAATTATATTAGCAACAGCTGATGAAGAGTCATCGATGAGCGGAGCGCGAGCGCTGGTTTCTAAAGGGGCCCCTGTAGCACGTCGGGCAGTAATAGGCGAGCCCACGGGCATGCGACCAATATCCATGCACAAAGGAATCATGGTGGAAAAGCTGAGTATCGTCGGGAAATCGGGACACTCCAGCAATCCAAACTTGGGTCGCAATGCCATGGAGACTATGCAGCGGGTAATGTCCTATCTTCTTGCACTTCGCGACGAAATGGTGCAACACAAGCATCCCGGATTTGAAATTGACCATCCGACCCTGAATCTTGGTTGCATTAAGGGCGGTGACAATGCAAATAGAATCTGCTCTCACTGCTTCCTCGCTTTTGAAATTCGCCCCCTGCCAGGGATGGATATAAACAAATTACAGACAGATCTCGAGAAAAAAATTTCGCAATTGGCATCAATCGACAGAGTTGGATGGGACTTGGAACGGATAATCGTTCCGCCCTTCAGCAGCGAGGCTGGCTCCGAAATGCTAGATCTATGTGAAAAGTTAACGGGTTATGAAAGTGGGTCCGTTGCTTTTGCTACGGAAGCACCCTTTCTTCAGCAGTTGGGGATGGATGTAGTGGTTCTGGGCCCTGGAGATATTGAAGTGGCACATCAACCTGATGAGTATCTGGCATTAGATCGCATTGATCCTGCTATTAGCTTCTTATCTAAACTCATCGGCCACTCTTGCTTATAATCGTGAGGTGAAGATGCAAGACTATGTCAATTTTTTTCGCCATATGTCCCCATACGTGCGCGCGCATCGAGGTAAGACCTTTGTTATCGCATTCTCTGGCGACGTCCTTGTGGAAAGTGCAAATCATCAACTCATGTCAGATGTAATGCTACTCCAAAGTTTAGGAGTACGGGTCGCGCTAGTCCATGGAGCGAGACCTCAAATTGAAGAGCGACTGTCGGAAGCAGGTATCGAGACACCATTCCAAGATAGTGCGCGCATCACAAGTTTTCATGCTATGGAGCATGTGAAGCAGGCCGTCGGTAGTGCTCGCCTAACAATAGAATCATGCCTATCCATGAATTTGTCTAACCCCAGCCTTCAAATCCCGGCAGCAGGCGTGGTTAGTGGAAATTTTGTTGTAGCAAAACCTAAAGGCGTGATCGATGGTGTTGATCATTTACATACAGGAGAAATTCGTCGCATTGATGCCTCGGCTATTCAAAGACAACTAGAAAACAATACGATTGTCCTACTGTCTCCAATCGGTTTCTCTCCAACAGGGGAAAGTTTCAACTTATGTTATCAGGATGTTGCAACCGAAGTGGCAATCGCTTTGAAAGCTGATAAATTGATCTTCATAAGCAAAAAGAACGGAGTTTCGATAGATGGTGTTGTTCAAAATAGTGTCTCTCTGACAGATCTAAAAGTACTTCTTTCAAAAACTAATCTGCTGTCTTTAAATGATAGGAAATTACTAGCTTGTTCTTATAACGCATGCAAAAGAGAGGTAGCGCGTGCTCATTTGATTGGGTTCTCGGAAGATGGAGCTTTACTTTCTGAGCTCTTCACCAGAGATGGTATCGGAACTCTTGTGAGCAAGGATTATTCCGAAACACTCCGCCCTGCAACCATTGATGACGTAAACGAGATACTCAGTCTAATCAGCCCACTTGAAAAGCAAGGCAAATTAGCCAAGCGTTCAAGGGAACTTTTGGAGACCGAAATATCGTATTTTTCAGTGGCTGACCATCCAGATGGGTTTTTGGTCGGCTGCGCAGCCCTTTACCCTATGGGGAGCATTAGTAGTAGAGAGTTGGCATGTGTTGTAACCCACCCCGACTTTCAGGGCACAGGTATTGCATCTCGGTTATTGGCATCGATAGAGCAGCAAGCCGCCGATCATGCTGTAGCGCAACTATTCGTGCTCACCACGCATGCAACCCACTGGTTTCAGGAGAAAGGTTTTATTGAAACCACTTTTGACGAATTGCCTGAGGACAGAAAGCTTCTTTATAATTACCATAGAAATTCTAAAATCTTGAAAAAAATTCTTTAATCTGAAGCCAATTTACAAAGACCGAGAAGTTACTGTTATCAAATGTTAATCATTTGAGTTTGAAAACAAATGTTTTGGATACGGATCGCTAACCAAACCCAAAAGTCGATCGGGTCAATTAATGGGCGCTGATGCATATATTGCTGAGGGTATTATAGACTCAGATTTAACGAAACTCTGCATACTTGGAGGGCACAGATAAAATTTGTGAAAGAGTCGAGAGTGGATCTAAAACTAACAACGCACGTGCTAGTATTTCGGCTTCTCGGTATTTTTCTGACTCAAAGATGGCCATGGCATT
>CAJWMT010000019.1:0-31654 GCA_913044275.1 uncultured Cellvibrionales bacterium | reverse complement strand
CCACAATTCTAGCTCGGGGGGTTAGCCCGAGGTCCTTCCCTGCTGTCTCATTGCCAATTAACACAGCACTAGCCCCATCCACTATGCCGGATGAATTCCCTGCAGTATGAACATGATCAATGCGATCAAGGGTATTATACTTTTTCACCACAATATCGTCATAACCCATGCTTCCCATCTGTTCGAAAGAGGCACGTAAATTTCTTAGGCCCTCCATTGTAGTTTCAGGCTTGATAAAATCATCCTGCTCCAAAATGGTAAGCCCATTAACATCTTTTACTGGAACCACCGAGCGATCAAAGTAACCCCTGTCTCTCGCCTGGCTGGCTCGGCGTTGTGACTCAAGTGCGAAGGCATCGACATCTTCCCTAGAATAACCATCCAGTGTTGCAATTGTATCCGCTCCTATACCCTGAGGAACAACACTAGTGTCAATTGCAAAAGCAGCATCTTGGAACCATGCGCCCCCATCGCTACCCATCGGAACTCGAGACATGCATTCGACTCCTCCAGCTACAACCATATTTTCCCAGCCAGAAGCTACTTTTTGCGCGCCAGTATTGACAGCCTCGAGTCCTGAAGCACAAAACCTATTCAACTGAACACCTGCGACAGACTCATCCCAACCGGCATTTTGAACGATCATTTTCGCCACATCACTTCCCTGCTCGCCGATGGGAGTGACACATCCCATTATCACATCATCCACATAAGAGGTATCTAATTCATTCCTCTCTTGCAAGGCATTTAACAAGCCAGCGCCGAGATCTATCGGTTTGACTTCGTGCAAAGATCCATCTTTTTTTCCCTTGCTTCTGGGTGTGCGAATGGCGTCGTATATGTAGGCAGTGTTGTTCATTGTTACCTCGCTAATGGCAAATCTCTTTTGCGTTAAAGCTCGTATTCTACGCGAAGCATGTCCGGTCTCAATAGAAATATCACAAAATTTTGAAGCGGTATGAAGCTAACAGATGTGCCATAACAACCTATCATCAATGGCCGAGTTTGATTAACGAGATTATCTTAAGAAGCGTGCTAGCTTGGGACATTAAGCTCTTTTTAACGTTTAACTATTGAGACATAGACACCAAGACGGCAGTGCCATAGACCATTATTTCGATAGCCCCAATATCAATCATTGATGTACTGAACTGCGTTGATACGACAGCATTTGCCCCCTTCAGAAAGGCATCAATCCTCATCCGATCAATTGCTTGGGCTCGAGCCTCCGCGAGCTCAGCAGTAAAAGCCACGAGCTCAGCCCCCGGCATCGTTGCACCCTCCTTGGCCAATTCTGGAGGAAGGCTCTTCGAGCGCACTGTGCTACCCTGAGCAACTCCTATCGTTTTGAGTGTTGTTCGATCTGCAAATTTAGCGTCCGTAATATAAGGCATGTTGAGAGCCCGTGACCGCTCCTCCTCGTTTAGACCATCTTGCAGCCCCGCCTCATGCCTGCGTTCCTTATATGCTTCCTCTTTTTCCTTTTCTTCTCTAGCTCTTGCCTCTTCTTCAAGCTGTATTGATTGTTCGCGGGCCAGCAGATCTTCAACACTCTCTAGCACATACCATTCACCGTCCGAGAAATGTCCCTCAACTGTCTTGTCTTGGATTAGCCTAAAAACCTCTTCCTTGGTTAGACCTTTATCAAACATGTACTCGCCGATTTTCATCTTTCGGCGCGCTTCCTCTCTCCTTAAGGCCTCTTTCCTTGCTTCTTCTGCTCGCTGCCGTTGCTCTGCTAGTGCAGCATTCGCCGCCGCTTCCCTCTTTCTCTCCTCATGTTCCTCGTCACTGTCAATGACGTACCATTCGCCACCAATAAACTGACCATCGATCTGTTTAGTAGTAATCATCTTGTAGGCATCATCTAGGGTGATGCCTTTTTCGAACACATATTGATCTAGCTTAGTCTTCCATCGCTCTTCTTCTTCAGCGTCTTCACCTAGCAACTGATCATCAAACTGCTTCGCAATCAACTTTGGTGTTGTAGCAGGTTTTTCAGGTTTAGTAACGGGATCGCCTATAGGAGGATCAAATTTTGTGTTTGCAATGCTTTCCTGAAGCCTTGCAAGATCTCTGGCTTCCTCTAAGATACTCGTCGCCAAGCTGCTCGCCTCCTCAGCCTCAGGCAAAATGTCCTCTTTTGCTTGTGGGCCTAGCGCCAGCTCACGAGCCTCTGCCAAAATTGATTCAGCTATCCCAGAGTCCTTAATGGATAACTTGCCCATAGCCAAAGGATTTTTCTCTCCTGAGGTGACAGTAGTTTTAGACGCGGGCGCGGACTTAGCTGCACCATCCGGACCTAACGCCAATTCTCTGGCCTCAGCCAAAATTGAATCGGCCATTCCTGAATTCTTTAACGACAACTTTCTCTGGCCAGCTGGTTTCGTGGCCGCGCTTCCTTTCTCGGATTTGGCTGCAGCTTTTCCCTCCTTCTTAGATTTATCGCCAGAAGTTGTCTTTTTCGCTGCTGCCTTAGTCCCAGTTTTACTTCTCTTCCGCGCCTTAGTTTGGGCTGTTTTGGCCATTGTCTGTGCCATTGCTATCTGCTTGAGCGCCTCTTCTTTCTCTCTAGTCATCTTCGCATCTGTTTTCGGATCAGATTCACCTCCAGCGTCAATGGTTACTGCTCCCTCATCAAGCAACTTTCTATCATCTGATATGTACCAATCACCGCCAACGAAGTTACCCGAAATCTCTTTCCTTGAGATCGCTTGAAAGACTTCCTCTTTAGTCATGCCATTTGCAGACATATACTCGTCGAGCTTAATTTTTTCGGACATATCGGCCATACGCAAAAACCCTCGAAATCACTCTACAAAAAACTACAAGCCCTTCATTAACGGCAAAGAACCCCATGTTAACGCAATTATTACCGGTCCCACCAGTTAGAAATTTACCGAATCGTGATTTGTGTCTGGGCACTCAAAATAAGAGAATAGTAACTGAGTTATGCTGCCGCTTTTTCACGCAAGTGCACCTTATGAGTGAGTCAAAAGGTCTTAAGGAGGATCTGTGAATGAAATAATCTATTATGCTGCTTACGGATCTAATTTAAACAAGCAACAGATGTATGGCCGTTGTCCAATGGCAAAACCAATTAGCAAGGCCGTTTTAAATGGCTGGAAACTCGTTTTCCGAGGCGTAGCAGATATTGTACCGTGTTCTGATGCTCAGGTTAATTTGGGCATCTACTCTATTACACCCGAATGCGAGACTGCTCTGGATCACTACGAGAGCTACCCTAATCTTTACATCAAAAAGCACATCCCAATACAGCTCGAAAGGTCTCAAATAACGTCGATGTTTTATGTGATGAAGCCCGGTTATGGGTTCGGAAGCCCGTCCGAAAAATATCTCAGGACAATTAGAGAGGGCTATGAAAACTGGAAACTACCTAAAAAACTGTTGCTTAAGAGCATACATCACGCTCAAATTCATGGTGGCGGTGAAGCATATAAGAGCAGGTATTGGAATACGGTGGATACCGAAGACGAAAATGACAGAATTTAAGACCTATCTTGCATTGCTCACTTCTTTGATTACGTTGCCGTCACACTGATCAACATACTGAACAATTGTTCGGTCGGTAAGAACATAAACGCGTTTGTCGATAACACAGCTTTTGCCTTTTCGCCACTCACTTTGAGTACCAGCATATTCCATATAAGGTCTATCCATATATACATAGTTTCTGCGATTAACGTAAAGCTCATCGTAAAGACGGTTTGCCACCACTCCGTACTTGATCCAGGGGCCAATCTCTTTAGAAGAGGGTGGCCTGATCTCTTGCGAAAAAATTTCCCAAGAGGACAGGGCCAAGATAGTTAGCAAAAACAATTTCAAAACATCTTCCAACCAAATTATTTTTTAATTACATACATACATACATATCGGACTTTTCCAACCTCTCTAGAGGTTGGTCGCATTAAATTTCTCTCGATCATGGAACCCCTCACTGTGAGCAACCAAAGTGCTGACCGCTCCGTCCCCAGCAACATTAACGGCCGTGCGACACATATCTAACAGCCGATCAACGCCTATGATCAGTCCTATACCTTCTACCGGCAGACCAACCTGATTGAGCACCATCACCAACATCACTAAACCAACGCCGGGGACCGCTGCAGTTCCAATGGAAGCCAATGTCGCGGTCAGAATGACTGTGAGATAGGCTTCAATACCAAGAGTAATATTATATGCTTGTGCTATAAATACCGTCGCAACTCCTTGCATTATTGCTGTCCCATCCATGTTAATAGTGGCGCCCAACGGAACAGTGAAAGATGCGACACGGTTATCTACACCCAAATCTTCATTCACAGTCTTGAGGGTTACCGGCATCGTAGCTCCGCTGGACGAGGTGCTAAATGCAAATGCCATTGGCCCTCTCATTTTAACAAAGAATCGCCAAGGACTGAGTCCGGTCGACAACAACAATAACGAATATGTGCCTATACCGTGCGCCGCCAACGCAAGTAGCACGGTAAAAAAGTAACTGGCCAGACTGACTATCACTCCAAAACCTAAACTGGCAAATAATTTTACTAGCAAGCAAAAGATTCCATAGGGCGCAAGAACCATAAGGAGCATCACGGTTTCCATAATCACCTTATTTAAGTCATCAAAGAAATTCAGCAATCGGCGACCAGCGTCTCCACTTTTTGAGCTTGCCAAGCCAATCAATAGAGCAAAAACAATCACCTGCAATACTTGACCCTCCGCCATGGCGGCCACGGGGTTACTGGGAAAAATGTTAATTAAAGTAGTTTTTAATGGCGGTGCCTCCTTGGCCGCGAACTCAGAAGCCTCAGCTAAATTAATATCATTCCCAGGGCCTAAAATAAGAGCGAAAGATAGTGCCAACGATATTGCGACTGCGGTAGTGAAGAGGTACAGGCAAAGTGTCTTTCCAGCCAAAAGACCCATTCTCGATCCGCCTCCCAGAGAGGCCATACCGCACAGCAATGAAACGAAAACTAAGGGGACCACCATAAGCTTCAAAGAATTCACAAAAATCTGCCCAACAGTATCAAACAACCCGTCAATCAAATACTTTGTAATCCAAGTCTCTAATCCTTGTGCAAGTAGTTCTCCTGCAAGAAGTAAATTCATGGAACCACCGATCAAAAGTCCTAGCACCATGGCAGAAACGATTCGCTGGGTTAGTGACATTTTGTACTCCTAAAAATAGCAAAAATGGATCTGACATCTAGCAAATGGGCGAGACACTCTCATCGAGCATGTCAGAATAACGTTTATGAAGCAATTCGGCACATTTTTCAGGCGTGATTATCCAACCTCCATTTGACAGATCGGACAAGTTGATATGCGCCTCAGGAACAATTTTCTCAGACTGCTGACAATCTCCATAAAATTGATTTATTGCGGCCACACTTCCCTCAATATCTGCATCAATCAAAAGAAGGGCGTGGGCAAATAACACTGCTTGCCTGTTCCGCTGTCTTCGCCATGATCTTCTCTGCGCTGTACCTGCAAACTTCCGATCGGCTATAACCACATTGTATTCACCATCACAAAACGATCCGTTCACTGAACCTGTCCCAACAGGTAGAGAAAAATTCTGCACAATGTCTATGATTGGATTGCATAATTTCTCATAACTTTCCTGAATGCTTGGATGCTCAGGGCAAACGTATGCGTATGTAACATTAATAATTCCAGCACCTTGAGGAGTAGCGCCACCTCCACTCTCACGCAAATAAACTGGCCAACCTCTTTCGTCCGATCGTCGTTTTGCATGCTCGAAGTTCTCAATTCGCTGCAAACGACGAGGTACCACAATGCTATTACTTGTGCTCCAAATGCTTAATTCTTGATCTGTCTCTCCAGAAACGACGCGAGCCAGCACATCTTTTTCATTGGTCAAAGCATGATCAGCACAAGCGATAAATTGTAAGAATTTCGTAAGTTCTGTCATCGATTGACAATCTCTAGTCTATACCCGCAATAAGTCCTTTAAGGATAACTATTATTTTTGCTAGTTAAAGCGTTAATCGGTGATAAAATTAACGGCTGTAAAGCTGTAGATTAAGAAACCTTCAAAATAGCATTTAAGTGTACTCCTTAAAAAAACTTATGGAAAAAAACTCTCTTACCAGACGCGATTTCTTTAAATTATCAACAGAAGGCCTTGGTATTGCGGTTTTGTCTGCGTCAGTTTCAGGTTGCGCTAGCAAAACACTTAATTCAACGGACACAGTTGGCCGAAATCGGGTGATAGGCGATGACGCCGTCGTCAAATTTATCCATGGCGTCGCCAGTGGCGACCCTTTGTCTGATTCGGTGATTCTTTGGACACGAATCACCCCTGATCTAAAGGAAGATGGCCTGATAGTCCCAGTAGTTTGGGAAGTATCAAAAGAATCTAACTTTGATACGATGATAGCTAGCGGCATCAAGCTCGCTTCAATCGAGAGTGACTTTACGGTAAAAGTAGATGTGCAAAATTTGACTTCCCAAACTCATTACTTCTTTCGTTTTTTATGCAATGGGGTTTCTTCGCCAATCGCCTCAACAAAGACTTTACCAAGCGACAGTACACAGTCAGTAAAACTATCCATTGTCTCATGCTCAAATTATCCCGCTGGGCACTTCCATGCCTATAGTCTAGCTTCGCAACAAAAGGATGTAGATGCAATACTCCATTTGGGTGATTTTATCTATGAATATGGTCGAGATGGCTACGCTAGTGAGCAGGCAGAGGAACTCGGTAGGGAAGTGCTTCCCGAACATGAACTCATTTCACTTCAAGATTACCGCACTCGATATGCTCAATATCGTACTGACATGAATTTGCAAAAACTTTGTCACTCCGCACCTCTCATAGCCGTCTGGGATGACCATGAAGTCACGAATGACGCCTACAAAGATGGCGCAGAAAATCATCAAGCTAATGAAGGCAGTTATCTTAAGCGAAAAGCTGCAGCCATGAGAGCTTACTTCGAGTGGATGCCTATCCGTGAGTCGGCAGACGCAGCGAACCAAATGATTAACCGAAGCTTTAAGTTTGGCGAACTCCTTGAACTACATATGTTAGATACAAGAAACATCGGGCGGGATCAACAAATGAATTATGCTAACTACATTGACCCTGAGACAGGTATGTTTGATACAAACCTATTTTCTTCCGATTTAGCAGACTCCGATCGAACTTTGCTTGGCGCGAGACAACTCGAATGGCTGCAAAAAAATCTAAAAACCTCTACGAGCAAATGGCAAGTTTTGGGACAGCAAGTGTTGATGGGGCGAATGAATCTCCCTGCTGCAATTACAACTCAGCAATTGACGTTAAAAGAATTCAAGAATCTCGCTAAACTTGCCGAGATAGCGAAACGCTTGACAAAGAGTGATTTGACCCTAGCTGAAACTGACAAAACGTACTATGAAAACAACAAGCACCTTCTGTCTACAGAAGTTGAGGCATTGTTAAAACTTCCAGATGTTCCATATAACCTTGATGCTTGGGACGGATACTCCGAGGAGAGAGAGAAAATATTAGTGACAGCAAAACAATTAAACAAAAACCTTGTGGTGCTTTCCGGCGACACTCACAATGCGTGGTGCAATAACCTTAGGGACAAGGCTGGTAATCTGGTTGGGGTAGAGTTTGCCACGCCGTCGGTATCTTCTCCCGGACTGGAAAACTATCTCGACTTAAGCGCGCAGGATATATCGCCGACCGAGGCGAATATAGTCGGGCTGATTAATGACCTCCGTTACATTAATGCCGCTGACCGAGGTTTCATGACGCTTCGATTTACACACGAGGCTGTCAAAGCAAGCTGGCACTTCGTCGACACAGTGAAAAATAAAAACTACAAAGAGAAACGACACCGACGGCAAATCATGGAATATCGTGGCGACGAGGGAGGCGCTTCAGTTGTATAGCAATTATCTTTAACGGCTGGTATCGGGACCAACCTATCATGAAATTAGATCGCTATATATTAAACATGATTTCATTGAGAAAACCCTGATTCCAATTTCAGGTATCTTGGATTTAGACCTGAAAGCCCATCACTAACTTCAGCACTGGGGTTGCCGAGCACAATGAATCTAGTTGGAGTAACTGCTGCCATAAATCGTTCGGCAAAACTGCCGAAAGCTTGCAGATGCATCATTGCAGCTCTTGAGCCTCGATATCTTTCGTTAATAATGCAAATTGACTCGTCCTCACTAAAGTACCATTTATAAATTCACGTACCATATTCGCTTCTGGTCGACGAAACCATCTCATTCAATAGATCTTTGAAAGTCGAAAGTTGCCCGTCATTGACGGACACTTCCAGCGTCCAGTGCAAAGCATCTGAAATAACATTCCTCCTTTTAGAGTTTACTAAAATGGTAAAAGCGTCGTTGTCAATCTAATATAGAAAACCATATATCGCTGTTAAAAAACGCCAAAAAAGGAGTTTCTAACCAACTTGGCGATTTAGCTACATCGATTCGAAAGCAGCCACTATTTTTTAGGGTTTGGCAGGCAAAACTGCTCCATAGGTCGCGCAAAGGGAATTGGCACATCTGGATAGGCTACTCTTTTGGGCGCCGCCTTCAAGATTCCATAATCTTCTTCAACCACCGATGCAATTATTTCACCGGAGACGCAAAAGCTTTGATAATCCTCGTCTACCACAATCAAGCGCCCTGTTTTTTTGACCGAGTCAATCAAGGTGTTTCGGTCTAACGGCACCAGTGACCTCAAATCTACAACCTCTGCACTTACGCCTGACCTGGCAAGTTCGTCTGGCGCCTTTCGCGCGTTATGAACACCCATCGCCAGACCAACGATAGTGACGTCATTCCCCACGCGAACAATATTCGCTCTCCCAATCTCAACTTCATACTGGTCTTCAGGAGTTATAACAGTCGCTCCCGGCTCCGTGCCTAACCAACCCATGTCTTAAAGGCCCTTGTGATACATAAAAACAACTGGACTATCATCACGTATTGCCGCAATCATTAGACCTCTGGCATCATAGGCATTGGAAGGCGAAATGACCTTCATACCGGGTAAATGAACATGTCCCATATAGACATTGAGAGTGCTGGCCGGCGTCGGAATACCCTCCGCCGGTAGACGTCATCAACACCATGGGAGTGCGAACAGAACCACCTGAGAAATAATTATTTTTTGCCATATTATTGTAAATAGCATCAAAGCATACGCCAAAGAAATCTACGAACATCAATTCAACTATCGGCCTCATGCCATCTTGAGCCGCGCCTACGCCAGCCCCTATAAAGGCAGTCTCTGAGATCGGGGTATCCCTTACCCTATCTCTTCCGAATTCTTCAAGCAGTCCTCTAGTATTCCCAAAAACACCGCCCAGCGCGCCTATATCTTCACCCATCAAAAAGACCATAGGATCTCTTCGCATTTCTTGTTGAATTGCTTCTGCCATAGACCTAGCGATAGTAAGCCGTCTCGATTGATTGTCATTCATTTTGATCTCCTCAGGCGAAAACGTGTTTCAATGCTTCTTCAGGCGCTGCAAAATCACTAGATCGCGCAAATTCAATCGCATCAGCGACCTCCGTCGCCGCAGATTCTTCCAGGTTATCCAGTATTTCGCCCTTCACTCCATCGGATTCCAACACCCGTCTAAAAGCTGGAAGAGGATCCCTTGCTTCCAAAGCAGCTTTCTCTCCTTCAGGGCGGTAGGCCTCCGCATCACCCATAAAATGTCCTGCCAATCGATAGGTTTCTATTTCTATCAAAGACGGTCCCTTTCCCTCGCGAGCTCGGTCTATTGCCTCTCTAGCCACCTCATAGATCGCCAGCGGATCGTTGTTCTCAACAAAATACCCCGGCATATCATATGCAGCAGCACGCACATCATTTCTTGCAACCGCTGTTGAATCCTCTTTAGCTACAGAGATGCCCCATGCATTATCCTCTACCACGAAGATAACCGGCAGGCACCAAAGAGATGCCAGATTCAAGCTTTCGTGAAAATTACCTTGATTCACCGCACCTTCACCTATGAACGAAACGCCCACTCCGGGCTTGTTTTGCATCTTGCGCGATAATGCGGCACCGCATGCCGGCCCCATACCTTGAGCAATGATTCCTGAACATCCAAAGTTTACATCTGCATCAAAAAGATGCATGTGACCACCGCGTCCTCCGCTCAAGCCAGTTGATTTGCCAAAAATCTCCGCCGCCATCCGCTTCAGATCAACACCCTTTGCTATTGCTTGGTGATGTGGTCTATGCGTAGCGGTAACCACATCTTCCGAATTTAGATGCGCACAAACCCCAACCGCCACCGGTTCCTGTCCATTAGACAAATGCATCTCTCCTGGTATCGGGCCATTGGCCATATTAAAAGCCGGGGTCTTCCCTTCGAGATAGATTTTCTCGATCACCTCTTCGAACCGACGGCTTAGAACCATAGTTTTATACATCCAAAGCTTAGTCTCTTCTGTCACTGCCATAGTGTATTGCCCTTATAAATTCCATCAAACGTCAATGATTTGGTCTAATTTACCTTACCCTTTGATTGGTTTGGCGGAGTTATTACTCCCAACATTTGGTTATAAATTCCGTCTGGATCCTCAAAAATAATAAATCCAAAAGATGACGCATCTCCCTCACAGCAGGGAGCTATAGGCGATACAAACTTCACTCCATGACGTTTGAGGGTCTCTATATCGCTTTCAAGGTCAGAGCTCGCCCAGTTAATTCTGTGAATTCCAAGGTGGGTCAATGGCGGGGGGTATGGTTCTCCAATAGCAGATGGTTTGACCCATTGATTCAACTTAACCCTGAAGCCATCGACCCTATGTTGCATCATGCGTCCGAGCTTTTCTGTTTCGATTCCTATGCCCATGGCTTCTGACAATTCCCGGCCATCTTTCGATTGTGAATGATCTAAAATCTCTAGACCGAGCATTTCATAGAAAGGTCGAGAACACTCAAAGTTACGGACATTGATGTTAAGATAATCGATTTTTTTCTCAGCTCCTTGAACCATTGAATCTAAGGGCTGTCTCAATTTCACAAATGTTCCATCGGGATCTCGGACCATTGCGACGCGATCCCCCGAAGTCTCATTAACGGGCCCAGCAACCATGGTTGCTCCCGCTTGGACTAAGCGGTTGATATGATCATCAATGTCTTCGGTCTTTAAAGAGAAATATGTTATACCCAGATGATTAATAGCAGAGTAGGGCGGCTCCAAGCGCTCTGGATCTTTCCAATCGATAAGATCAATCAATCTCCCCGTTGGAACAGTCAGATCCATCGGCCTATCGGGAAGATTTCCAAGATGGATCAGTTCAGCATGCATCCGGTAAAGTTTATCGATACCCACGCCATTCGATACCTCTATGGTATTAGTTTCTGGAAACGGACCAATCTGATCTGTAAAACCGGCAGCACGATAGAAATCTCTCGAACGTGGATAATCTCTTACATTAATATTGAAATGAATCAATCCAGTAATATGCAATTCGTCTGCTGAAGGGAGATCGTTTAATGAGCAATCGGCATCGACGCTTGGCGGTTTAACTTTCGGGTCCAACGGGGTTTTAAAATCCTCTGCACACGAGGCAACGAGACTCATAGCACACAAACCCAACACAAGTCTGCTTGTTTTTAATAATTTCATGATTTCAGCTCCTCTTCAAAAACTTTCGATCAGCGCGAATGGGCGATCTGGTCGCCATACAGAGGGTCGGCACAGGACAGTCAAAAAGGAGTCAATTAAACACGGAACTCTGTTATTTTTTTTCTGTGATGAGAACACTTGACCTCGTGAAATCCAAGGTAAACTATCTTAAAAATTGAGTCAATTGTTTTATTTCAGGATCGCAGGGTGGCACCAATTACCATCTAAAATATCTCGTGCCCCCCGAGATAGTTGAGTGATATCAAGAACGCCACCTGACGCACTTGCGAACCTCTGTGGGATTTAGTCGAAAGAACTTGATAAAAGCACTTTTATCATTTGACGCCGGCATTGAGGTAATCATTGAGCACCTCATGGAAAAATCGCGACCTAGTCTCCTGTCCTGCAAGATTGGAGTCTTTGTAATCAACCGAATGGATGCCCTGTTGCATAGCCCTTGCAAGTATCATATCCTGACATACAATTGAGACTTCGATATCTGGCCCACCTCGTCCATCATCAAAATCCCGATGGATGAACCATGAAATTGTGGACTATAAAATCACCAGTCTGCTGAAGCTCATTCTCCCGACCTACCACATACCAGATCTTTTTCCAGAGATGTTTCCACCCTTTCGTGGCGAAATCGGAATAGGTATATCTATCGCCCATAATTGGATCACCTCGCAAAATGGCGGGAACCCTCCATTCATCACCTGATTAGCCGCAATGTTCACTGCCCAGTCTCCGAGAATGCTAAGTTCTCAAAATCATAGCATGTCATGAGCTATCTCCATTCTTTCGTATCATTAGATTTATAAACCGGTTTTTCCAATAATAGAATCTCATAACGGCGCTCGAGAATCTTCCACCCATTTGCTTCTCGACGGTAAACGTCCTTGTAAAGCCCAATAAACCTCATCATTTCACCATTACTCTTTTTTGCTAGCTCATTAGTATGCCAATGCGCATGTGCCGAGTCTCTGTCGATAGAAATGAATTTCGGCTGCGCAAACATCCCTACGAAACTGAAGACCTCCATTGCCTCTTGCCAATGCTTTACTATAGCTTCCCGCCCCACTATCTCCTGACCTTCTCCTAAATTCCAGAGCCCATCTTCACTCCAGTTAACTCCCCAAGCCTCTGCATCATTTTCTATCACTGCAGCGTTGTAAGACTCTATAAGCTCACGGATTGCTAGTCTGTCTGCGATTGGCCCACCATTTTTGTCCGCTCTGAGATGACTTCCGCTCTCGCTGCTGTGAGCGAGAGCCACCAGCATCATCATTCCAAAAAATGCGCCCAGCACTTTAAATGTTGCTAGACGCTTTAAACCCAACTGCTTAGCTTTGGCAGGGGTGGCAAAAATAAAAGTTATTACTCGTTCCACAAATCTACTCCGTTCAAAGCTTTTTCAACATCAAAAGCGGCGGTTCTTACAGGAAAATCATACTGTGCCATTAAGATAATCATTGAGCCTCTCATGAAAGTTTTGCAATCGTATCTCTGTTTCACTGAGGTAGAATTCTCTGAACCCGGCCGAGCCCAAGCCCTGTTGCTGTATAGCCCCAATACTGAGATCCTGATCCGCAGTTATTCCAAGTGATTTGTCTCCGTATAAAAAAGCTTCATGTTCAGCATCCTCTACTGGGAGTGGGGGACCACCGGCGGGCGAAGGCGTGTGAGTCCGGCCATCTATTCTGGGTACCATCCACCAATGATCAAATAGACACCTCGCCGGATCAGACGGATGAGGCCGGGGACGCAGCAATTGCACTCCATCCGGGCCGACTGTGATGACAGAATTAGGAAAAATATTGTATATGATGTAGTCGGTTAACTGATAATCTTCGAGATGTGCATAATGATTGAAGCCACGCGCTGAGCCTTGCTCACGCTTCTTCTTTTGCACGTCCATCCTGAGTTGTCGCAGTTTTTCTTGGGTCGGCTCATCTGGAACTGGAATATCCCACTCACCAAGGAGGCTTGGCAGGGGTTCTTGTATCGGTCCCTCATGCAGGGTCGAGGGCTGATATGAAGCAAACCATCCGCGGTTGTGTCCATTTGGTAGCAAATCAATTTGGGAAAAATCTCCTTGGGTCTCGATGTAAGGCATCAATTCCGGATGCACTACCTGAACGTGGTAAGCCTCGTTGAAGTTGTCAGACAATACTTTCCAATTGCAATCGGTGGAGGCTGTCATGTCAAGCACACGAACCATTTCTTCAATACGATAAGCTCCTATTTCATTCGTTATATTTTCCCCAAGGTATTTGACCAGAGAGTCACAATCAGAGTCCATATTAAACCAAACCATTCCGAAAAGTACCTCTACAACAACTGATTGCAAGCCAAGTTTCTCGCAAGGATTCCCACGCATAAAATCATCAGCGCCCGGAGCATTAACCACGCGACCGTCAAGATCAAATTGCCAGCCATGGTAGGGGCAGGTAAACCGTTCTGCATAACCATAAGGTCCTTCAGAAACGCGAGCTCCCCGATGCGGGCAAACATTAAAATAGCCACTAAATGAACCATCAGCGCGTCGAACAACGATGACTGACTCCGGTCCCACTTCTGCCACAAGATAGTCACCTGATTCTGGCGCTTGGTAGGCTAGACCCGCGATATGCCAGGTTTTACGCCACATGTTATCTAACTCTTGCTGAAAATAATCTCGACTAATATAACGCCTTGCAGTAATCGGATCACCTCTGAGTTGCGGTCGGTCTATCTCGGCCGGCCTATCATTTTTCACTGCATCTGACTCCATTCTCTATTCCTCTAGTTACCCAACTCACCCACTTCTAGCCAATCTCCATTTGCCCGAGCCTCATACACCTTTATGGATTTATTAGTTAATTGGCCCGCCGGTGCTCCGGTTTCGAGGTTAAAACGCATCCCATGAATTGGACAGGAAATATGCCCATGCCGGATACGCCCACCACAAAGCGGCTTATTTTGATGGGGGCAGTTGTTTTCTACAGCAAAATATCCTTTGTTGGTAACCCCCACCAAAATCTCATATCCATTTAAATCGGCAACACAAGCTCTGTTATCTGCAAGCTTTATTAGTTCAATCACCTTATGAAAGATCATTCTAATCGACCAAAACAATTTGAAAGTAAATCCGGGAAGTATCCTGTTAAAATGTTAGCAACTGCCACTTCGGCTTACAACTCGCGAGGCAAAAGCTTTTTGTCCTTTTCTTCGCCCGCGATTTCTAATTAAGCGATCTTAGATGATTGGTAACATCATGGCATGAATAAAGCAAAAAGTAATGGTCTAAAGGGTTAGCGTGCTGATAATCTCATAGTTACAAATTCTTCGGCCGCTGAAGGATGTATGCCAATAGTCGAATCAAATTGCTTCTTGGTCACACCAGCATTTACAGCTATTGCCATGCCCTGAATAATCTCAGCCGCCTGTTCGCCCACCATATGGCAACCCAATACCAGATCACTGTCACGGTCGACCACCAGTTTCATTGTGATTCGATCATCTCCTCCGCTGAGGGATTGAAACATCGGTCTAAAATCGGACACAAAAATAGATACATCCGCAGATGTTTCTTTTGCCTGATCTTCAGTCATGCCAACACTCGCAAACTCAGGCTGGCTAAATACTGCCGTGGGAATATTCCGATAATCAATCCTTTGTTCAGCTTTACCAAAAAGGTGGTCAACCAACACCATAGCCTCCTGAATCGCTACCGGTGTCAATTGCACACGATCAATCACATCACCAAGCGCGAAAATTGACGGCTCATGTGTTCTGAAGTCTTTGTCAACAATGATTGATCCATCATGTCTTGTTTTTACTGAAGTATTCTCTAAGCCCAAATGACTCGTGTTTGCTCGCCTACCTGTGGCATAAAGAACTAGACCTGCGGATATGCGTCTTCCGTCCCTCAAAAGAACATCATGTGATTCGTTTAAAAACTCTATGCTATCAACTTTTGTATTCAGATGAATTTTGACCCCCTTGGAGCGCATCCCCAGCTCGACCTTATCGGTCATCTCCGAATCAAATGACCTGAGTAACCGTTGTCCCCGATAGATCAAGTGCGTAGATACGCCCAAACCATTCAAAATTCCGGCAAACTCAAGAGCTATGTAACCTCCCCCAACAACAACAGCCGTTTCAGGCAGTCGTTCAAGAAAAAACATCTCATTTGATGATAAAGCATACTGACTTCCCGGAAACTCAGGGATATAAGGCCAACCCCCAACCGCTAACAAAATGTATCGGGCAGAATAACTCTTCCCACCTACAATAACTGTGTTTGGCCCTTTCAAGAATGCCCGTTCAGAAAACAGATCTGCTCCACTGCTATTCAACAAATCAGCATAGATAGTATTGAGTCGCGCAATTTCACTGTTTTTGTTTTCCCTAAGCGCATGCCAGTCGAACTTCGCCGAATCAAAAGACCAACCATAACTATTGCCAATATGAAATATGTCCGGAAATTTTGAAGCATAGACGAACAGCTTTTTAGGAACACAACCAACGTTCACGCATGTACCGCCAAGGTCTCGGTCCTCTGCTACCCCAACTCTGGCACCTTTGCTCGCAGCCATGCGTGCAGCACGAACTCCCCCTGAACCCGCACCAACTATAAACAGATCATAATCGAACTTTTCGGTCACTATCTAATCTCCTTAAATGTTAGAACTCGGAACCAATGTAACTAAACATATCTTATAGAAACTGCTCTAGATTGAAGTTATAACCGTTTACACAATGTCGCGGCTCCAATTCCGATTATACAAAAAATTGAAGCATCATCCTTGTCATCGTTTATAAATTAATGTGTGGGAGGTAATTAAAATATCGACATGCTTCAAATGATTGTCAGACCAAAAAAAATGATAACATTAAGCGACATACGCATAATTAATCCAGAATTCTTGAGCGAGTATTATGGGACCGGATATAGAAAGTGGTAAAAATCCCCTCTGGGTGCCAGATGAGTGCGCCATCCAGCAAAGCAACCTTTCTGCCTTTCAAGAAAAACTTAAGACTGATCTGGGACTTGAATTTGATCGGTACCAAACATTGCATAAATGGTCAATCACCCATCCAGAACAATTTTGGACACAAGTCTGGGAATTTGGAGAGGTCCGCTACTCCAAAAAGTGGGATACAGTGCTCCAGAATTCGGACCAGTTTCCCGGCGCAAAATGGTTCTCCGGGGCTAGACTCAATTTTGCCGAAAACCTGCTTCGCGATCGCAGTGATAGAATAGCTATTGTTAGCAGGCTAGAAAATGGCACTCGTCGAACCGTTAGTTATTCAGAACTATATAAGAAAGTAGCAACGTGCGCCGAGGGACTCCGAAATCTGGGTGTGACTCGCGGAGACCGCATAGCTGGCTTTATGCCCAATATCCCAGAAACCATTGTGGCAATGCTTGCAACCAGTTCGATAGGTGCCGTCTGGTCCTCTTGCTCGCCAGATTTTGGAATCAATGGCATAATGGACCGATTTGGGCAAATCACTCCGAAAGTGCTATTTGCCTGTGATGGTTACTTCTACAATGGGAAAACACTCAATTCTTTGCCCAAACTGAAAGAAATCTGTGGTCGGATTGAAAGTATCGAGCAGCTGGTGTTAGTTCCAGTTACCAATCAAAATATCTTAGCGACTGAAATTCCAAATACTACCTTATTCGATGATTTTTCGGCGAACCATTTTGTGCCTGAGCTATGCTTCGAACAACTGCCATTTGATCACCCTCTTTACATCATGTACTCATCAGGAACCACAGGAGTGCCAAAATGCATCGTGCATAGTGCTGGTGGCTCTTTGATCCAGCACCTCAAGGAGCATCAGTTGCACACCAATTTAAAGCCAGAGGACGTGCTTTTTTTCTTCACGACTTGCGGTTGGATGATGTGGAATTGGTTGGTGACTGGCCTCGCCTCAAAAGCAACCCTAGTACTTTACGACGGGTCACCATTTTATCCTCAGCCAGAATCATTAATAGATATTGCAGAGCAAGAGGCAATTAGCATATTTGGTGTTAGTGCCAAATACATAGCTGCGCTAAAGAAGAGCGGTGCACGTTTCACCCAAACCCATGACCTAAGAGGACTTCATACCATCCTTTCAACAGGGTCACCACTCTCTGATGACAGCTTTCGTTATGTCTATGATGAGATTAAAAGTGATGTCGCTTTGGCTTCAATCTCAGGGGGCACAGATATACTCTCAGCATTTGTTCTCGGCCATCCTCACCTTCCGGTATGGGAGGGGGAGATTCAATGCAAAGCACTCGGAATGGCTGTAGAGATTTGGAATGAAAACGGGGCCTCTGTGACCATGCAAAAGGGAGAACTAGTTTGTACAAAACCATTCCCAAGTGCGCCCATCTATTTCTGGAATGATGATACAAATGAAAAGTATTTGAGTGCTTATTTCGACACTTTTCCTGGCATATGGGCCCAAGGAGACTATGCAGAAATAACCGAGCATGAGGGCTTGGTAATATATGGGCGCTCCGACGCCGTTCTTAACCCAGGGGGTGTTCGAATTGGTACCGCGGAGATATATAGGCAAGTAGAGAAGCTCGATGAGGTCATAGAGAGTATTTGCGTTGGTCAAGACTGGGAGGGCGATGTTCGGGTAATACTGTTCGTTGTATTGCAACCAAAATGCCGACTAAGCAAAGAACTGAAAGCAAACATCATGGATACGATAAGAACGGGGACCACACCGAGGCATGTCCCTGCAAAAATAATCGCCGTTCAAGACATTCCGCGCACTATAAGCGGAAAGATCGTCGAACTTGCGGTCCGAAAGATAATTCATGATGAACCAGTTAACAACACTGACGCCTTGGAAAATCCAGAAGCTTTAAAACTTTTTAAAAACCTCATCGAACTGGAAAGTTAGACCTGCGCTAAGCTTCAAAGCACGAGATGCTCAGCCAGTGGATAAATCTACTAGAAGTTGATTTAGCTTGATCTCGCACAATTTCTTGCACGATGATGAAGGTAATTGCTCGACTCAATTTGATTAATCAAGGTTGCTATTTCCTTCACGACGATGAGCACTACAATTATCAAGTTGACTCTCTTTTACAAACCGGTGATCACTCTAGTCTAAATAGTTCAAGCAGGATCCATCCAGCACATATTTTTCAAAGATGGAGTCTATTTGATAAATCATAGTAGGCGCTAGACTTCAAAAAGATTGCAGTTTCATCACCCATGTTAAGCTAATAAAATATATCCATTGCCATGATATTGCTCGCGACCAACTCAATGATATGGGATCATGTGACGAAAATTAGCTGCCGATGGTAAAACCGTGCGCCAGTAACGATATATAAAAAATGAACTACTTACGTTTCGGCCTCACTGCCATTACAATTTTGATCATTGCCTTTTTCGGCATTCTCCCTCCTTATATTGACTGGCAAGCTAACCGTGTCTTAAGCAGCGAAAAAGCTAAAATATCCGATCAAGCGATCATTCTGCATAAAAAGCTCTTTATAGGGGACTGGCACGCAGATAGCACACTATGGTCCAGGGATCTGTCGTTAAGACATTCGCGCGGACATCTGGATATTCCGAGGATGCAACAAGGAAATATTGCTCTTCAAATGTTTACCTCGGTCACGAGCGCCTCGAGCCGGAGCGGTTACACTAATAATGGGGAAAAATTCCGAGATGACATTACGTTACTTGCTATAGCGCAACGATGGCCTCAGGCGGCATGGACAAACCTGACTGAGAGAGCAGCCCATCAGGCACAAAAATTACAAGACATCGCTCGCGTTAATGAAGAAAATTTCATGCTGATTACCTCACAGGTTGATCTGAAGGAATTTCTCCAAAGACGACGATCAAATAGTAGGCTGGTGGGTGGATTAATTGGAACAGAAGGGTCGCATGCGCTGGAAGGCCAGATTAGTAATATCGGATATCTTTTTGATCTCGGTTTTCGGATGATGAGTCTGCAACATTTTTTTGACAATCAATTGGGGAGCTCTCTGCATGGCAACGGTCGCTCGGGCTTAACTTTTTTTGGTCATCAAGCACTTGTCGAGATGCAACGATTAAATATCATAGTCGATGTGTCTCATTCGTCGGAAGAAGTCGTCAGAGATGTTCTGTCTGTTAGCAAGAAACCTGTTGTCCTAAGCCATACTGGCTTCTACGGGCACTGTCCATCACCTCGCAATATAAGCGATCAATTAATGCAAGAGATTACTTCAGAAGGCGGTCTAATAGCTGTAGGTTACTGGGAAGGGGCTATTTGCGGAAATACTCCAAGAAAAGTTGCTGAGGCGATCCTATATGGTATTGACCTCCTAGGTGATGACGCCGTGTCTCTGGGGTCTGATTTTGATGGCAATATTGTGACCACATTTGATGCGAGTGGCCTGGTCCTTGTCACCCAAAATCTTCTTGATTTGGGACTTTCGGAGAGTCAAATTGAGAAGGTTATGGGTGGAAATATGTTGCAATTCCTCCTAGACCAGCTGCCCACAAGCTAGGGCACCGATGCTTATAACAACAAAATAGACTTTAATTGTCTGTGTTTCTTCGCTAAAGTAATTCAGGGGACATCCGATTGTTAAGTAGATGAGTCGCAATCTGCGACCAGAAAGTTGAATTAAAGGAAGTTCATGTGAACAGCTTTTTTCACGGTAAAACATTGCTACTTTCAATGGGTTGTGTGGCGACGCTCGTCATTTTTTCCGGTCCTCTATCTGCACATGAACCTCGCGAGATGGCCCGAATGCAACAGACGATTGATATTCTTACCAAGCAATTAGCAGACGCAAATACGAAGATAAGACGATTAGAAGCTTCCGTCTCCAGCAGAAGGGGCCGAACTGCGAGTGCCGTCCCTACTGGGTGTGATGTCGGCGATGCGCGTGCAAATGTTCAACTTGCCGACGGAAAAATGGCTGAGGGAGAAGCCCTTGAGAGTTGGATAAGAGACTTCGGCAAAAACTGCACCCCTCAAGAGTTGACCCAGCTAAAACTTTTAGCCAATGAGCTTTTTTACGGCCAAAGCTCGCTAGATCTTATTGATCTGCTTCGTTAATCCACTTACTAACGAATTATAGTAGGTGCCCACCAGAGGGACACCGCTGTAATCAATAGAATCCCGAAGCAATTTATAAGAAACCCGACACGGGCCATTTGCAGAACGGTAATTTTCCCTGATGAGAAGACAATCGCATTTGGTGCTGTCGCAACTGGCAGCATAAAAGCGCAGCTCGCCGCTAGGGTAATAGGGATACAGAGCAGCATAGGATCAATTCCAGACTCAACTGCCATTGCTCCAATAACCGGCAGAAAAGTTGCAGTTGTGGCGAGGTTGCTCGTCATTTCCGTTAGGAAAACAACCAGTGTCGTCGCACCAAAAATCATTACTACCACTCCGAGCGCAGCCAAAGGGGACAATCCCTCGCCCAACCACTGGGCTAATCCAGAGCTTGAAATTGCAGACGCCAAACTAAGACCCCCTCCGAATAAGATAAGTACGCCCCAAGGCAACGACCGCAAATCGTCCCACACTAGTAACTGAGATTGTTGTTTGTTTCCGCTAGGCAGCAGAAATAGAACAATTGCTCCCATTATTGCAATACTTGTATCTGAGATTCCCTCGATTGAGAAAAAATTAACTACTGAATTCCGGAATACCCATCCCAAAACCACCAACAAAAATATAGTTGCAACTCGTTTTTCAGCTGGCGTTATGGGGCCCAAATCGCTCTTCATAGCCAACAAGTGACTAAGCGCTTCCTCGCTGGACGGTATCTTAATGACATATACCCATCTGGTTAAAATAACCCAAGTGAGCGGAATCAAAACCATACTAACTGGGACGCCTAATTTCATCCAGTCAACAAATCCCACTTTCATTGAATAATTTTCCTCCAAAAAAGCCACCAACAATGCATTGGGAGGAGTCCCTATAAGGGTCGCCATGCCACCGATAGTTGCAGAGAAAGCTAGCCCTAGAAGCAATGCAATTTCCAAATCTCGTCCTTGTTCTATAGAAACATCTGGAACATGGTTCTGAATGACTGTGACTACCGATAAGGCGATAGGAATCAACATCATAGTGGTGCTTGTATTTGTCATCCACATGGATAGAAGTCCCGCTACAACCATGAAGCCAGCCATGAGACGAGAGGCTTCAGTTCCTGTACGCGTTAGAATAATCAGAGCTATTCTTTGATGAAGATTCCAGCGTTGGACCGCAAGCGCAAGGATGAAAGCACCCAAAAAAAGATAGATTATCGGGTGCGCATAGGGAGCCGCTGCTTCTTTGATGTGCGATACGCCTATTAGATCGAACGTAACAAGTGGCAATAGCGCGGTGACAGCAACATCCACAGCTTCTGTTGCCCACCAAACAGCCATCCATAAACCAACAGCGGCAGTTCTCCAAGCGGCCGAGGCCATAAGCTGTTGATGTGCGTCTAGAAGCAACATAATGACAAAAATAGAGGGCCCAAGAACAAGTCCAATAGATTTATGTAAAGGCTGTTTCAGACCGATGAAAGTAATCATTCGATTTCTCCAAGCGTAATTTCACAAATCTCTTTTTGACAACACTTGATAGACAAAAAGTCTTCATGCAATTAAAAAGACCGTAATCTTTCCCCACATGAGTATAAAATCTTACCCCATCATTTTATGTTAGACCTATTCCTTTTAGCCAGTCATCCAATCCTGTTTTAAATGACATTTAGTCAAGGTCGATTGAAGACAGGTTGAATATCGCTATACTTGAATAGAAAATCGTAGCCCAAGCACAGCGGAGTCTTTTAGTGAATATCCCAAAAACAGTAATTTTGTGCTTTCTATCCATTTTCACGTTCCTCTCGTTTTTACCGATATTCGGAAAGGTCCGCACTGAACTATGGGTATCCGAGTTTCCAAGTCAAAGCAATTACGAGTTTGCGGAAGATTTTCTTTGGGGCGCTGCCTCGGCTGCCCAACATATCGAGCATCAGCAACCAAGCGACTGGACAAAGTTCGAACAAAATGTGATTGCTGAGGGTCGAACTAGCACGGATCCAAAACCCGGCTACGCAATACCCGGCCACATCAATAGTCTAGATGATTTTTCCGCTCAAGTTAGACTAAAGAAAACAAATTATGACGAGATGTTTAACTCCGATTTTGCAATTGCCCAGGCCTTGGGTCATAACGCACATCGTTTCTCGATTTCTTGGGCAAGACTTTTTCCTAAAGAGGGAATGGAGTATCCCGATGAGGACGGGATCGCTTTCTACGATGAAATCTTTGCATCTTTAAAAGCGCACAATATTCAACCCCTGGTATCTCTATTCCATTTTTCCACTCCCGACTGGTTTTGGGAGGAAAAAGACGGATTGAGGGGCTGGGAGCGAGATGACGCAATTCGTCATTTTGAAACCTTTGTAAGGGCCGTGGTAGAAGCCTTTGGAGATCATGTCAGCATCTGGACGACGCTCAACGAGCCCATGACTTATGTATTTAATGGATATATGGAAGGTATTTTCCCTCCCCTTGAGCAACGAGACATCTTAGGCGCTGCTCCCGTAGTTGCAAAGCTACTTGAAGCGCATGCAAGCGCTTATGAAATAGTGCATGCAGATGCTCACAAAAGATCAAAACAGGTTTTGGTAGGAATCGCCAAGCATACACGTGCGTTTGAGCCTCTTAGAAACTGGGCGCCATTAGATCGATTGTCAGCCTCTTCGGTCGATCAGGCTTTTATCTGGGATTTTCTGGATGCCATTCAAACCGGCGTAATGAAATTGGTAAATACTGATATTGAAATAGAGATTCCCAATCTCAGAGGAACGCAAGATTACATAGGTGTAAACTATTATGGACGCTTCTATGTTGAATCAAATATTTTTGACTTGACTAATCCTGAAATCCATTTCTATGACCCCAAGCTGCCCGATGAGATCCGGAGTGATCTCAATTGGGCAATCTATCCGCACGGATTCTTCAAAGTCCTAGCTGCCTCACATGAACGATATGGCAAGCCGATGTATGTTTTAGAAAATGGGTTAGCCGACGGACAGGATAATGACAAAAGACGACAACAATTCCTCGTGACTCATATTCGCGAGATATGGAACGCTATAAATCACGCAGGCGCAGACATTAGGGGTTATATGCACTGGTCATTCATCGATAACTTTGAATGGGCGGAAGGCTTCACAGCCCGCTTCGGTCTGATCGAGACAGAATATGAAAATGACTTTAAGCGTGTGCCGAGGCCCAGTGCATACCTCTATCGAGACATCATTAAGGCAAGAGGCATTAGCTCAGAGATCTGGAATGTTCATTCCGAGTCGATCATGGAATAAATAATGGCGTTATTTATCAAGATTCATGTTCCAAAGCACCACTCGGGCTGCAATGCTCGTTGACAACATGATGCCAAAGATGGGCATCAATGAGCCCTCAGCTAGCATTGCGGCCAATGCTCCTATTAGACCACCAAACAAAAAAATTACAGTCGAATGGAGAGACGCAGCGGCACCGCCAAGGCGATCAAACAAGGTCATGTATACACCAGCAACGGTCGGTCTGATGCCACCGGCAACTGACACACTAACAAACAGTGCAAATAACACCCCTTCGAGCCCCAATTGATCAAACAATGAAAATATCCAAACGACAAACAACAGTGCGATGTGAATCCAGTTGCCATAGCTTGCTATCCTCATTGGCGCTATTCGGCGCATTAGCCGCTTCGAGAGCACGGTACCAAACATGGCGCACAATCCACCAAACCCAAAAATCAAACAGAACTGAAACTGGGTTAACGAAAAATATTGCGTAAAGATTGCCATCGAGTTAGTCAGGTATGCGAAAAATACACCCGATGTAAGCGCGCTGAATAAGGTGTAGCGGGAGGCCATAAAACGTCCATTCTTCTCATGGGTGAGAACCTCCCAATAATCAGAAAAAAGAGTTCTCACCTCAAAACATTCTGGCAAATTATCCACGGATTCCGGAATTCCAAACATGAAGACGTACCACAGAAATAAGCTGTAGATCGCCAGTACTGCGAAGATTGTTTGCCAACCTAAGTGCAGAAGAACAAGGCCAACCAATGGCGCAATCATTGGGGCAACCAACATCACCAACATTACTGTAGCCATGCGTTGGGGAATTTCTTCCGAAGGATAAAAATCTCTCACCTGAGCCATACAAACAACGGCAGCAAAACCGCCTCCTACTGCTTGAAAGATTCGATACACCTGCACCTGAAGAATTGTCTCGGCAAACGCTATGGATAGGGTTGATGCTGAGAACAAGAGCAAGCCAAAACTGCCCAGGGGCTTTCGACCAAGCTGATCAGATAACGCGCCGCCTAAAAAAGTACCCAAGGCATGGCCAATGAGATAGGTGCTCACCGTCAGATTAACCTGAACGAGCGGCACGCCGAAGTAATCAGCCATTATCGACAAAGCAGGCAGGTAAGCATCGACAGCAAAAGGGACGACTGCCATTATAGCTCCTAACAAGACCACCAGAAGAGGCGAATCAGCCAGATTCTGTCGATTTCGCATAATTTTTCCTGTAGCGAAGAAGGAAATAGCTCTCTTGGGCCCCTAATAGTTTGAAACGAGAACAGTTAATCTATTACGAATTTAAGAGACAACTTGCTATAGTCAAGCGTCGAAAATTTCCGAGCACTATTATGAATGATCCTAATGACACGCCCTTATGGTTATTTTCACTCGAGTTTTATGCCCACGATCATGTGTCCGAATGCTTATTAGCCATTCAAGATTCATCGAAGGCTAATGTTAACATTATACTTTATTTACTTTGGTTGGCATCTAACTTCAAAAAACTTTCAAAAACAGAAATCTTTTCGATTATTAATTCGACCGAAAATTGGACCCAGAATGTGGTCATTCAAATCCGTGAAGTTAGACGGTACTTAAAGCTAATGCATAGGTCTGCTGTTAGGCTACCCATTCTATCCTTCAAGGATAAAGTGAAAGAACTGGAAATTCAGGCTGAGAAGATCGAACAGATGTTTTTCTATCAGATGGAGGTCGAGAGCCCATTCGGGATGCCGGTCAATGATGCAATTCTTGCTGGCCGAGAGAATTTAAGAAGCTATGAGCAGCTGCTGCAAAGGCCTTTTCCGCCCGAGCGGTTTAATTGTTTGTTAAACGCATTTCAAGATAAACTAGACACGCTGTAATGATTCTTTATAAAACATACTCCCGGTCTTTAATTCTGGCAGGGATTGGTACACAGAAACCTACTTTTTGCGTCCAAAAGAGCTATGAGTGTATGTGGTTGATAAGCGATTATATGCATGCTTAATTGGTTAGCATGAAGGAACTCTGAGGGCGCTTCCCATCATGGCTCATACCCTTTTCTGGCGAAAATTATCATGGAGATACTCTGAGCTTGTTGCTGTGGTCATTGTTAGCTCATTTTTGTGTTCATGCCAACCGCAAGATCGAGTAATCAAAATCTCTGGCACGACTTTTGGCACGACATATAACATTACCGTAGTTGGCGGAACGGTGGCAAAGGCGGAATTATCTATGGGAATCGAATCCCTTTTGTCTATCGTTGACGAGGCCACATCTTCCTATAGGGAAGATTCTGAAATCAGTTTGTTTAACGCCGCAGGAATAAATACAGAAATGAAAATTTCTGAAACGCTATGGCAAGTTCTGCGCATAAGTAAAGAGGTATGGGATCAAAGTCATGGCTCCTTTGATCCAACTGTCGGAGCACTAGTCGAACTTTGGGGCTTCGATGATCGAGATGGCGTTAGTATTTTCCCAACAGACGAGGAAATTGAGTTTGCAGCGTCAAAAACAGGTTTTGACAGCCTGACTATGAAAGCTGACTCCAATTTTTATCTGCTTAAAAAATCTACGAGTCTGATCTTAGACGTGTCGGCCGTAGCAAAAGGTTATGCGGTTGACTTAATAGCTGATTATCTTGCGACGCTTTCGTTGAACAATTATTTAGTAGAGATCGGTGGTGAGATCAAAGTTAAAGGACATAATCCAAAGGGCCAGGAGTGGCGAGTTGCTATCGAATCAGCATCTAAATTTGGGTCCTATGACAGATTGATTTTATTGAACCAAGGCGCAGTTGCGACCTCAGGAAGCTATAGAAATTTTTTTGAAAAAGAAGGCATACATTATTCGCACATTATTAACCCGCGATCTGGTTATCCTTTGATTCATAATCTTAAATCGGTCACCGTAATAATGGACGAATGTGCTTATGCCGATGCATGGGCGACCGCTTTTTCTGTTATGAGTGAGGAGGAGGCTATTTCTACAGCTATTAAACTCGAGATTCCGTTGTACATAGCGGGAGAAGACCCTACCGAGAAAGAACCGAGAATGAGTCCCGCCTTCAGGAGATACAATACTGAGCTAATGGGAAGACAAGGCGGCCATAGTTTGAGCCGATAGCAGTGAAGACAGCTCAAAGGTAAGAATTGTGACTGCGTTCAACGGAATAACATAGCAATTGTTGTTTGCTCAAGATGTAATAGAGCGTCGATTGTGTCTGACAAATAGGCCAAATCTCTATCCAGGCAAGACCCTTTTTTTGCTTATGGAAGAGTACTTCCTCAGGATTTTTTAATATAGTTTTTTGTATTGCAACATTACATTTATCGCGAGCTGACAAGTCCTGCAGGAGTCTGACCTATGTTATTGATACTATTCATATTTGAATAGCTTTTGTAGTAAAAACTGACGGTTAGAACTTGCCAAATAACATTATTTTCGATAATGTACTGCCTGTTCATTTATGGCTACTCTAGTTTTTCAGAGTATAAACCTATTAGCAAAAGTCGGTAAAAAACAAATAGCTAAAACCGGCACATGTCGTGAATGAGCAATTTTTTAAAAGGGACCTTCAAAACAGTCAAATCAGAAGGTAAGCCACTCGAAGTGGCACTTGAGGTGTGATAAGGGATCTGCCAGCCGGCAATACGCGCTAAGTTTCCTAGCACTCCGATGTTATAGTCAGGATGGGCAATTGACTTCTAACCATACCGCTGAGATTTGGCCGCTGGTGCTATTCGGTACTTTGGTTGTATTTTTAATCGTAGCTATGCTGTTTGTCGGCTGGTTACTTGGCCAGAGGCGGAGAGTTGCTGCAACCAATGACCCTTATGAATCGGGTATCGTTTCTGTTGGTGGAGCGCAACTTAGGATTTCAGTGGAATTCTACCTTGTAGCTATCTTCTTTGTAATTTTCGACTTGGAAGCTATCTTTATATTCGCATATGCCGTGGCATTTTATGAATTGGGATGGATGGGATACATCTCGATGATGATATTCGTTGTGGTTCTCGCGGTAGCACTTTTGTATGGTTGGCTCAGCGGGGGCCTTGACTGGGGTAACAAAAAACGAGTTGGTCTTGCAGAGGCGCTTGAGCGAGAGAGGCAAGAATCATGAGATGGAGCCTCACGCGACCCGAAGAAAATGATAATGCTTTGTCCAGTGATTTTGTGGAAGAGCAGGTTCAGAGAAATGTTGCTTTCGCGAAACTTGAAGACCTTATAGCTTGGGGCCGATCTAACTCCTTATGGCCATTCAATTTCGGACTGTCCTGCTGCTATGTGGAGATGGCCACTGCATTTACGAGCAAACATGATATTGCACGATTTGGAGCTGAAGTTATCCGAGCCACACCGCGTCAAGCTGACTTGATGGTAATTTCAGGGACCTGCTTTTTAAAGATGGCACCAGTAGTCAAAAGGCTTTATGACCAACTATTGGAACCACGATGGATTATTTCAATGGGCTCTTGCGCCAACTCTGGCGGAATGTATGACATCTACTCGGTAGTTCAAGGAGTTGATAAGTTCATCCCTGTAGATGTTTATGTGCCGGGATGTCCTCCGAGACCAGAGGCGTTTATGCAGGGCCTTATTATGCTACAGAAATCAGTTGGGAAGGAGCGCAGACCTTTAAGTTGGGTCACGGGAGATCAGACGGTTGTAAAACCCGACAAAATTAGCAAGAGAGATGAATTAACTCCAACTCGAATATTGGCTACCGAATTGAGAGAGCCCAAGGATATATAGGCCATTTAGAAATGGATACCCCACTCGCAGAGCAATCCTTCGTTGACAATCAATCGACGTTTGCCATAAGAGAGTTAATTAGTGCATTTGGCGAAAACTCTTTTATGGAGCAAGAGTGCGCCGATGGTGTTGTCACGATATGGATTAGCCGTGACATGATAATAGCAGTGATGAAGTTTCTTCGATCCCATTTTTGCATGCTTTATGACCTATTTGGGATCGATGAACGGACCAGAATCCACCGATTAGGACAACCGGCCTCAGACTTCACAGTTGTTTATCAATTGCTTTCTACCCGGCGCAATGAGGACTTACGCATTAAAGTTGCGTTAAACGAATCAGACTTAACTATCCCTACCATAATCGAAACTTGGCCCAATGCTAACTGGTATGAGAGAGAAGCTTGGGATATGTTTGGGATTGTATTCGAGGGCCACCCCACACTTTTTCGTATCCTACTCCCTCCCACTTGGGAGGGCCATGCTCTCAGAAAGGATCATCCGGCGCGAGCCACCGAAATGGGGCCTTTCGAAATGGGCGATGAACGCGTGGCTCGTGAACAAGAGGCTCTGCGTTTCAGACCTGAAGACTGGGGCATGAAATCGAAGGATGAAGATAATGAATACATGTTTTTAAATCTGGGACCAAATCATCCAAGTGTTCATGGCGTTTTTCGTATTGCTCTGCAACTCGATGGTGAGGTTATTAAGGATTCAGTGCCAGACATCGGGTATCACCATCGAGGTGCCGAGAAGATGGGTGAGCGACAGACTTGGCACACTTACATCCCTTACACGGACCGAATTGATTACCTGGCAGGGGTCATGAATAATCTAGCCTATGTCCAAGCTGTAGAAATACTTGCTGGCATCAAGGTTCCCGATCGGGCTAGAGTCATAAGGATCATGCTCGCAGAGCTTTTTCGCATATCAAGCCATCTCGTCTTCTATGGAACATTTGTTCAAGATGTTGGGCAAATGTCTCCTGTCTTCTACATGTTTGCAGACAGGGAAAGGCTTTTCGGGATCGTAGAGGCGATCACAGGAGGAAGGATGCACCCAGCCTGGTTTCGAATCGGAGGCGTGACCGCTGATCTTCCCAATGGATGGGAAAAACTGATGCGAGACTTCATAGATTCGATGCCCGCGAGACTAGACCACTACGACAAAATGGCTATGCAGAACAAAATCCTGAAGGACCGCACAGTAGGGGTGGGCGTTTATACTCAATCAGAGGCTCTTGAGTGGGGTATAACTGGACCAGGTTTGCGCGCAACCGGCAGTGATTGGGATCTCAGAAAAACTCGGCCATATAGCAGCGGATATGATCAGTTTGATTTTGAGGTTCCGACCGCAAGCAATGGCGACTGTTATGATCGTGCTGTTGTCAGGATTGAAGAAATGAGACAGAGTCTGAAAATAATCCGGCAATGCATAGATAATATGCCAAATGGTCCATATAAAAGTGAACATTCACTAACAACTCCTCCACCGAAAGAGAGGACGATGCAGGATATCGAAACCTTAATTCATCATTTTTTAAACGTAACCTGGGGGCCAGTAATTCCCCAGGGCGAAGCGTCGGTGATGCTCGAAGCAACAAAAGGCATCAACAGCTACCATTTAATCAGTGACGGCGGAACCAACTCTTATCGCACGCGTATTCGCACACCATCTTTTCCTCACCTGCAGCAGATTCCGTTGATAAGTAATGGGCTGATGATACCTGATCTAATTGCAATTATTGCCAGCATCGACTTCGTTATGGCGGACGTAGATCGATGATACAGTCTGTCATACAAACTGATATCGATTCGATTCTAACGGAAGAAGAAATCAAGGCCATTGATGCTGAGTTGGAACACGTGCCCTACAAATCCGGTGCCGCAATTGACGCGCTAAAAATCGTACAATCAAAAAGAGGTTGGATATCAGATGAAAGTCTTGCGGCGATATCGAAACGCTTAGAAATGTCAGTTGACGAATTGGAAGGAATCGCAACCTTTTACAATCTGATATATCGAAAGCCAGTGGGAGAAAAAGTAATACTATTTTGTGACAGCGTCAGTTGTTGGATTTGCGGTTGCGAGACGGCCAAGGAAAAAGTCAGCGACGTCTTGAAAATAGGTTATGGCGAAACAACACCCGACAATAAATATACGTTACTGCCAGTGCCATGTCTTGGTGCCTGTGACAGAGCTCCCGTAATGATGGTTGGCGATGAACTGATAACTAATCTGGACGACGCTAAGATTAAAGCTCTATTCAATCAAAACTCTTCGCGCGAGGAATGTTGATGGAAAGAGTGCTTACCCGCAATATGTCAGATGAGCCAAAGCCCGTCGATTTGGTGACTTACGAGGCCAATGAAGGATACGAAGGTTTAAAGAAGGCTCTATCCGAATTGAGCCCAGAAGACTGCGAGTCGATCGTAAAGGATTCCAAACTCCGGGGACGCGGAGGGGCAGGGTTCCCTACCGGGATGAAATGGAGTTTTGTGCCCAAGGGCGATGCTTGTACGCCAGGTCATAAATATCTTGTCTGTAATGCTGACGAGATGGAACCCGGCACATTCAAAGACCGCTTGCTGATGGAATTCGATCCACATCAACTAATAGAAGGCATGATACTGTCCGCATATACTCTCGGTGCCGATGTAGCCTATATATTTATTCGCGGCGAATATGTCATATCGATTCAGCGGCTGCGAGACGCTATTGCCGAATGCTATAGGAAAAACTATCTGGGCAAAAACATTCTCGGATCTGGATTCACTCTGGAAATGTACGTCCACCCAAGCGCCGGCCGGTATATCTGCGGCGAAGAAACGGCCCTTATAAACGCATTAGAAGGGAAGCGAGCAAACCCAAGGGCCAAACCACCATTCCCCCAAGTTAGCGGACTTTGGGGTCGTCCCACCATCGTAAATAATGTAGAAACACTGTGTA